>JAKAHN010000094.1 GCA_021814895.1 bacterium | reverse complement strand
TAGAATTTGATCACCAGGTTTTATTCCGGCAATTTCCGCCGGCGATCCAGGTAAAACGTTCGTGATGATAAGTTTTTGTTCTTTGATTTCATTAGTAAAAGGACCGCCGGGCGATGTTGGCAAACCAACCATAAAACCAATGGAGAGCAGTAAACAGGCAAAAATCAAATTACCCAAAACGCCAGAAGATAAAATCAGAGCTTGTTTCCATTTAGAAACCTTATTCATTTTTTTGCCAACTCTGACAACATAATCTGTTTTATCTGTTTCAATCTCATCTTCACTGTTCTCTCCGTAAATTTTTACATAACCGCCAATAGGTACCGCATTCACTGCATAGACCGTTTCTCCAATTTTTTTTGAAAAAAGGCGCGGAGGAAAACCGATGGCAAATTCGTCAACTCTAACACCAAAAAATTTGGCAGCAAGAAAATGACCCAACTCGTGAGTGAAAACAAGGATTCCAAGAATAATTATAAATAAAATAACACTCATAACCGTTAATTGCTAGATGTTGGCTGTTAGTCTCAAGAGTTTTTTCCTAAAAACTAATATTTAAAAGCTTGAAGTTAGCTCATGATTTCCTTCTCTTTTTTCGAATAATGTTCTTCCAATTTATTATTTTCGGCATCAGTCAATTTTTGCAATTCTGTTTTCGCCCGAAATTTTTCATCTTCGCTTATTTCTTTCTTTTTTTCTTTATCATCAATGTCTCTAACAATTTCATCGCGATGTTTTCTAATCAAAACCTTTGACTGCTCTAGTCGTTCCTTGGCAATTTTTATCAAGGACGTTCGGCGATCAACGGTCAATTCCGGGAAATTCACTCTGACTCCCCTATCATCGCTTCCGACAGACAAACCTAAATTTGCCATACTTATGGCTTTTTCAATCGCCTTAACCTGACTCATATCATAAGGGATAATCCTGATAGTGCGAGCGTCGTCAATATTTATCGTTCCCGACTGTTTAAGAGGAACTTTTGAACCGTAAGCTTCAACTAAAACACCGTCTAAAATCATTGGCGTTGCCCTACCAGTACGGATTCCGCTAAACTCTTTTGTGAGCCAATCTTCCACAGATTTGGCATCAGACTTAAATTTTGTGAAATTGTATTGCATAAAAGTATAATAACATAATAATTTAATAACTAATAATTATTTATTGGGAGCCGAGAGAATTCCCCGCCGTCCGCTTGTGGCGGGTATATCGACGAGGCAAAACTTTATTTCCTCCACCATCATTGCCAAACTATCAAAAAGCAGCTTAACTGATGACGCCTGGTCTTTCATATACGAACGATACTTTTCCAACTCCTCGAAAATTGACACGGTTTTTGAATTGAGTTTAATTTTCTCGCCAATAATCTCTTCAATCGCTTCCAGAAACGCCAGCGCATCGGCGCGGGTTCGTTTTTCATCGGTGATATCGCCGGCAAATTTTTTGGAATGCTCAAATCGCTTCCCGAGATTCATTTGAAAAAACTGTTCAGCTTCATTGCGAATAGCGGCGCTTGAATCTCTGCTGTTTTTTAACTCTGAAAAACGCGAGCGCAGCGTTCCGGGCAATCTCTCCGGAGTTGGCGTGATAACAAAAAACGTCACGCCTATTATCGGCTCTTCAAAAAATTTCAACATCGCATTAGCCGTTTCGCGAGTCATAAAACCGAAAGAAATTACAAAAATCCTTTTGCAACCAGGAAGCGGTTTGGTCTGAGTTTCTTTTTCCAAATCGCGGAAATTCTCAATATAAAGAGTCTGATAATGATGAACGACAAAATCCGAATTGCCAGTTGTCTCAATTTTCCAATCTTTCTCCAAAAAAGACAAAAGTCCCGGCAAGGTTTCCTCGTAATTCCCAGCGATTAAGTAAGCATGGTGGCCATCAGTAATTTGCGCAGACCAATCGTTTTTCATAACATTTATAGACTTTAAGAGTTTTTAATATGAAAATTATGATCGTCCATTCACATCCCCTATTTTCCATAATACCTATCGTTATCTCTTTGAGATAATCGTCTTTTTGTAAGTATTCAAATGCTGGAGCGCTATCCCCGTTCCGCGAGCGACGCAATAAAGCGGATCTTTGGCAAGAATCGCCTTAACGCCGGTTCGGCGAAGAACTAATTCCGGAAAATTCCGCAGTTGCGAAGTTCCACCGGTCATTATAATTCCTTTATCAATAATATCGGCCGATAATTCCGGCGGAGTTTCCTGCAAAACATCTTTGATTGCTTTTATCATATCGCGCAAATCCCTAGAAATCGCCCGGACAATTTCATTAGTCTTCACCTCGGCGGTTCTTGGCAAACCGGTCAAAAAATCCCTGCCCTTAATCGTCATCGCCAAATCTTCCTCCACTGACACTGCCGAACCGATTTGAATTTTTATATCTTCGGCTGTTTTTTCGCCAATCGCCAGATTAAAAGTTTTTTTAATATAGTCGGCAATTGTGGTATCAAGCCGATTACCGGCGCATTTAACTGAAGTTGACGCGACAATCCCGCCCAGAGAGATAACTGCCACATCTGTAGTTCCTCCGCCAATATCAACAATCATATGTCCGGCCGGTTCGTGTATCGGAATACCTGCGCCGATGGCCGCCAAAATCGGCTCTTTAACGACATAAGCATTTTTCGCGCCCGCCTTGATTGAAGCTTCAATCACCGCTCTCCTTTCTGTCGAGGTAATCCCGGCCGGCACTGAAACCAAAACTTCAGGCTTCCAAATATTCCATTTTGGAAGAGCTTTGTTGATAAAATAACGAAGCATCGCTTCGGTTACCCGGTAATCGGCAATTACACCGTCGCGCAAAGGCCTGTAAGCGATAATATTTCCGGGAGTTTTGCCGAGCATTTCTCGCGCTTCCGTGCCAACTGCCAAAATTTTATTTTCCTGCTCGGCGACCGCCACCACGGAAGGTTCGTTCAAAACGACTCCTTTCCCAGGCAAAAACACCAGGGTATTCACTGTGCCTAAATCAATGCCAAGTTTTTTGTAAAATAAAGACATTTTTTGACACTAGGCTCTAGGTTTTAGGCTCTAGGAAATTCTTTGTATCTTTGTATTTCTGTATTCCCTAACTCCTAGCGCCTAAAGCCTAGTACCTTATTCTTTAATTCTTCTAATATTTACGCCGATTTTACGCAACCGTTTTTCAATCTGTTCGTATCCCCGGTCAATTATATAAGCATTATGAATTATTGACTGACCTTCGGCGGCAATGGCGGCAATTATAAAAGCTATACCGGCGCGAATATCCGGACCCTCCATATTTTTCCCTTTGAGCAATGTCGGACCTTTGACAGTGATGTGATGGGTATCCCACATTTTGATATTAGCGCCCATTTTAATCAAATCTTCAGTGTAATTGAGACGGCCTTCAAAAATTGTTTCAAAAACCGTTCCTTCAACGCAAGACTGAGTGGCAAAAACCGTAAGCGGAGCCTGCAAATCAGTCGGGAAACCCGGATATTCGTGAGTTCTAACATTTAAAATATCGCGCACTCCGACTTTACCCTGCTTAACTTTTATAAAATCTGGTCCTGTTTCAATGTCCACCCCGGCTTCGCGAAAAATTTCTATTGGAATAACCAGGTGTTTCGGATTGCACTTTTCAATCGTCAATTTGCTTGCCGACAAAGCGCCCAACACCAAAAAACTTCCGGCCTCAATCCTATCCGGAATTATTTCAAAAGGGTCAACCTTCGTTTTTAGCAAATACCCTCCCTCTATAATCATAGTTGTCGTGCCTATTCCGGAAATATTCGCTCCACACTGAACAAGATAC
>JAKAHN010000093.1 GCA_021814895.1 bacterium | reverse complement strand
AGTCTTCTTGAATAGCTAAGTATAGTTTCTCGATAGCTCACAATCGAAAACAACCCCCTCGCCAGAAATGGTGGGGGTTTGTTTTTTCTTGAAATTAACGCGATTTCATGATAAATTAAGCGGCATGGATCAAGGTAGCGGTAAAATTAAGTTTTTAGATTCGATGCGGGCTGTGGCAACCATGGCCGTTTTTATTTTTCACGCCGGTTATTTATTGTTCAGTTATCCCGACCATCAAGCTGGCATTATAAATTTGACTCGGTTTGTTTATTTTGGCGGCACAGTAGGAGTCAGCATGTTCTTTGTATTAAGCGGTTTTTTACTTTTTTATCAGATGATCGACAGGGACGAACCGGTAACAAAAGCAATGTTATGGAGATATGCCAAAAAAAGGATGCTGAGGATCCTGCCTCTCTATTATTTTTCATTATTTTTTATAATTTTATTTTTGAAGCCGGATATTCTGTTCGTGCCCGACGGTCTGCGTTCGATTTTGTTTAATCTGTTTTTTCTTCGCGGTATTAAAGGTTCAAATGGCGGTGGGACTATTACGATCGATCCGGTGTATTGGACTTTGGTGATTGAAATGCATTTTTATGTATTATTGCCGATTTTTTATTATATTTTCCGCAAATATAAAAAGATGTTATGGTTTTTTATTTTAATTTTGATTGGATTAGCCTATCGGATCGCTGTTATTGCAGTATTCAAGTCTCCCAGTATGCAACTCCTTAGATTTACTCCGGCGAATTTTGATTTTTTTGCTTTTGGCATGTTGGGCGCGTATTTATATGCAAATTACGGGAGGTTATTTGAATTTATCGGGAAAAGTTACCTTCAGATGCTGTCGTTGCTGGTATTTTTATTATTTTGGCGTTTTTATGATTTTGATTTCCTTCCGACCTCGGCATACGTCCTCATGCCGATATTGCTTGGCGCTATTCTCATGTTTTGTCTGCTTTCTTTTGTGGTCAACGCGAAAACTTTCCTGAGCAAATTGTTTACCTCGACCCCGATGTTGTTTGTCGCTAAGATCAGCTTCAGTATCTATGTTTGGCACGCCCTGGTTATTCAAAAAGTCGATGGTCTATTGGTATCAAACAATGCGAAATTTCTGCTTAGCGTCATTATCACTCTGATTGTTTCGACTGTTTCTTATTATGCGGTCGAAGCGCCCTTTCTTAAGCTAAAATCCAAAGTTAAACCGGCCGCGCCAGCTTCCCCGCAGTTTTGACAATTTTTCGTTATTCTTCTATACTAGGACAAGTTTTATTGGCTCAATTTTAATGTTTTTTGCTAAAAATTCCTATGTCAAAAAAGAACCTGGAGGTTGCTATCAAATGTTTGATTTACGCGACATTTTTTGTCCCACTTCTAGTGATGCCCACTTCATTTATTTTTCCGTTTATTGTTCCTAAAATTTTACTTTTTAGATCTTTGACGGAGGTAATTATCGCGTTATATGTTTTACTGCTAGTCATAAATTGGTCGGAATATCGACCGAAATTTTCACCTTTGATGTTAGCAGTTTTGGCATTTTTGTTTAGTTTTACCCTTTCAACTTTCTTCGGGACTGACAGTTATCACAGTTTTTGGGACAATCACGAACGCATGCTTGGACTTTTTACAATTTTTCATTACATTGCTTATTTTTTGGTTTGCAGTCAAATTTTCAAGACTTGGTCGGAATGGAAGAGTGTTTTGCGAGTTTTCCTGCTGGCCGGATCGCTGGTGATGATGGTTGGAATGTTACAAGTAATAAACCCGAATTTTCTTTTGAATCAAGGAAGTTTTCGTATCATCGCTACCCTCGGAAATGCCATCTACGTCGGTGGCTACGGTTTGTTCTTGTTTTTTGCAGCTCTTTTGCTTTTTTTGAAAGAGTCCGGCTGGGGTTGGAGAACAGCGTACGGCATCGGCGGAGTTTTGGGGTTATTGGGGATGTTTTTCAGCAGTACGAGGGGTTCGTTGGTTGGGTTTGTGTTTGCGATTGGTCTGTCTCTTATTAGTTATACGGCAGTTATGAAGGATAACAAAAAGGTGCGCTGGTATTTGGTCGGAGTGATTACGGTGGCCTCGGTTTTTTTGGCTGTCGCGTATTTCAATCGTTTGAGTCCGATCGTTCAGAGATTTCCGACCATCTACCACATACTGAATATTTCTACGGCGGATTTAAATAGCGCCCGTATTATCGCCTGGAAGGTAGCGCTCTCGGCGTGGAAAGAGTATCCGATTATCGGCTGGGGTCCAAACAATTTTTTCTATGCCTTCAATACGCACTACAACCCTGAGTCGCTTGAATTTGGCTATGGTGAAACCTGGTTTGATAATGCTCACAACATTATATTGAATACGATGGCGGTGCAGGGTTTAATCGGGATAGTTTCATATCTCGCAATTTTCGCCTCGGCCATCTATGTTCTTCAGAAAGCCTACCGCGAACGGACAATCGACAGGCATATTCTTATTATCGGCGTGGCATTTCTCATCGCGCATTTGGTGCAAAATGTCACGGTTTTCGAAAATCCGACTTCATATTTGTATTTCATGTTTTGGTTGGCGATGGTGGATAGGTTGTCCCGCAAGACCGCAGTCGTAGAAAAAATTAAACAGACGATCACGGTAAATCACAGTCTTAGCACGGGGCTTTTTTCAGGTGTGATGTTGTTAACAGCGCTGTTGATTTTTGTCCTCAATGTTCAGCCGGCGCGGGCGAATATGAAAGCTTTGGAGGCCCTGCAATTTATTAACGGCAGTCCGGTCGAGGCAATTCCGACCATCGAGGAAGCTCTTCGTTTCAGTTCCCCGCATATTGATGATATTAGAAGCGATATCAGCCGATCGCTGGCCGATGCGATCATGGGTGATAAAAAAATTCCGGTTGATAAACGTGTTCAGCTTTTTGCGATTGCGGAGAAGGCGTTGCTGGACGATATTGAATTACACCCGCTCGATATTCGTCTTGATCTTTCGTTGGCGCAGCTTTACCAAACTAGAGCTTTGCAGAATAATGACGCGGCTTCGATGGTATTAGCCGAAAAATATATGCTACGTTCTCTTGAACTTTCGCCGCGCCGCCAGCAGATAATGTACAACCTGGCGATTGTTGAGTTTCAGCTTGGCAAGAGCGCCGAGGCGGAAAAACTATTAAAGCAGGCGATCAGCGACGACCCGAAGATTTCCGAGAGTTATGTCAGATTGGGTTACGCTTATTCGGCGCTTGGAAAGCAGAAAGAGGCTAGAGAAATTGTTGAACTTGCCACAAAAAATAACGTGGTTTTTTCTCCTGACCAACAGAATACTATCAATCAAATCATCGCCGGTTTTCAGCTGGCGACTTCTACACCGAATAAAAGGTCTAAGTAGCGCATTACGCTCTGAGCTTTGAAAAGAAATAAAATTGCCGCTCTTTATTTATTCGTTGGTTATAAATAATCACATGGCAAATCCTCAATTTTCAATAATTATTCCGGTTTATAATGAAGAAAATCGTATTCCGAAGAATATTGATGAGATTTTTAATTTTTTCAAAGTACGCCCTGAATCAAGCGAAATTATTTTTGTTAACGATGGTTCAAAAGACCAAACCGAAAAAATTCTTAAGAATTATTTAAATAAATATCAGTTTAAGATTATCAGTTATCCGGAAAATCAGGGCAAGGGATTTGCGGTAAGGCAGGGCGCTCTCGCGGCGGCGGGGGACTGGGTGGTATTTTTTGATATTGATCTTGCCACGCCGCTGTCAGCTTTTGATTATTTATTGAAGGTTAAAGACGGCGCGGATGTAGTTATCGGCAGCCGCCGAATCGATAAA
>JAKAHN010000092.1 GCA_021814895.1 bacterium | reverse complement strand
CACCGTCGGGAACGCACCGTTATTTTTTTAAACTCTACGCTTTAAACAAACGGCTTGAATTGGATTTGAATACGGATGCGGCCGGACTTATCAAGGCGATGGAGGGAAATATCTTGTCTCAAGCGCAAACAATCGGTCTTTATAAAAGAATCAATTGATTTGTTGTCTTTGTTATTAACGGGTACAATATAAATATAACAATGCCAAAAGAACAGCATTTGAGGCACAGTAAACATTTTAACGTTGTTTATCCCGCATCCGCAGGGCAAAAACTGTATTCTATTTTTGTGACTCCGATTATAGTATTGATAATTATTTGGATACTAATAAAGGCCTTTTCTTTATTTCCGGGGATTCCCAAAGTTGTTGATTATGAACTGGTGGTAAAAGCGTTCGGATATACTTTTTGGAGGCTTTTGATAGCGTATATTCTGGCACTGGTAGCATCCGTACCTCTGGCATTATGGGCGAGCAAAAGCGACGCGGCCGAGAGAATTTTACTTCCGGCATTTGACATCATCCAATCCATTCCGGTGTTGGCGTTTTTTCCGATAGTTATCGCGGTTTTTATACAATTCGGGATGTACAACGGGGCGGCGATATTCATATTGTTTCTGGCGATGCTTTGGAATATGGTATTCAGTTTAATAGGGGGTTTAAGGTCCATTCCTGTGGACATCAAATCCGCGGCCAGAGTATTTGGCATCAAAAAATTCGCCTATCTTAAGAAAGTTCTTCTTCCGGCAAGCGTTCCTTATCTTGTAACGGGCTCTCTTCTGGCCTGGGCACAAGGATGGAATATTATAATCGTCGCCGAAGTTTTACATACCTATATTCCCGGAGGTACTTCGGCTCAGGACCTTTTTGGAATCGGAAGTATGCTGGTGAATGCCGCTGCCGGTTCCCAGCAGGGACTTTTTATTGCGGCGATTGTGGCGATGATTATCGGAATCGGACTGATTAACTTTTTTGTCTGGCAAAAATTATTACACTATGCCGAACGATTCAAATTCGAATAATATAATAGTTTTCGAGAATGTCTCGAAGATTTATGAACCTCAAAATGACGTTGGCATAAAAGACGTCAGTTTCTCCGTGTATAAGGGGGAATTTTTGTGCCTTATCGGTCCATCGGGCTGCGGAAAATCCACCGTTCTTAAAATAATTACCGGACTTGAAAAAGAGACGTCCGGAAAGGTGATTAAGCCGGAAAATGTTTCTATGGTATTTCAAAACGGAGCGCTTTTCCCATGGCTGACTGTTTATGAAAATGTAGCCATTGCTTTACAATCCATAAATGTTCCCAAAGAAAAAATTCAGAGCGTGGCGATGAAATATGTCGAGATGATGGGCCTTGGCGAATTTACCAATAAATACCCCAGAGAACTTTCCGGAGGGCAAAGGCAGAGGGTTGGAATTGCCAGGGCGCTGGCGGTTGACCCGGCGGTGCTGATGCTGGACGAGCCGTTTTCGGCTCTGGATGCCAAAACAACCGACGAGCTTCACCGGGATATTCTCAAAATGTGGGCGGAAACAAAAAAAACGATAATAATGGTCTCTCATCTTATAGAAGAATCGGCGGCTTTAGCCGACAGGGTATTACTGATGAAAAACCAGACTATTGACCACGAATTCAAAATTACACTTCCTCATCCGCGCCATGAGCAGGCAGCCGATTTCTTAAAGCTGATCAACGAGATAAGAAAGGAATTTTTCAAATAATCAACCCAATAAGCGGGAGATTACCACAATGATTGCAATAATAAGCGCCTGACTGATCACCCCTAAAACGAGGTGATTTTCGATTTCATATTTTGTGTGAATCCATCGGTGGAATTTTTGAAGAGAACGAAAAGGCTCTATTTTAAGTTTCCAGTATGCAAATTGAAGGGCGTCGGGAAGCATTCCTCCTAAAGCTCCCAGAATTAATATGGAAGTCTGATAATCGGATTGGGGATTAAATAGCCAGATGCTCAATACTATTCCGGCTATAAAATCAAGAAATATTTTGGAAATATCTATAATAAACTTTTTCCCAAAAATCATATCTCCGTTAAGCGGGTCGGAAGGATTTTTTTTGTGTGAAAGAAGTTTGTAGTTCCAGTGGGAAATTGCGTCCAGGACAAAATGGCTCAAAAAAGCGGCAATGAATGCTGCTACGGGATTTGAAGGAAAAAGTCTTGCCGCCGCCGCTCCGGCGATGGCGTGAGTCATTAATATCATTAATATAGAGTATATCGCTCAAATATCCGGCAATCAAGAAGTTTGGCGGTTATATTTAATTAAATGAAAGGTTGTGATGGGCGTAGCCGAAAGCCGTTTTGGCCGGTAATTATTTTTATTGTCCGGCTGATTGTCCGGTTGATTGCGTTTTGGCAAAATAGTCCGGCTGATAATTGCTAAATCCGTTCCACAAAGCCCATCCGACGCATCCGGCATCGGTGCAGGCTTTAATTTGGGAATCTATATCTTGCGGAGTGTAATCGCGGAGTTTCCAAGGAGAAATAGATTCTATGCCGAATGCCTGAATCCACGAGCGTAAACTCGCAATTCTTTTAGGATCATTTTTTACTTTCGCCCATCCTGTAGTGAGAGCCTGGAATACCGTTTGATAAGGTTCGGTTCCCGGATGCTTTATTCCGAAAGTCCCCAAAGCCCAATGTGATGGGTAGGGCATGGGCATTATGTAGTCAAAATTCAAAGCCGCATCTTCCAAATTCTGGCCGATTCCGGCTTCGGGATTGATGAATGTCGTTCCGAAAATATCGGCCGAAATCGGGAATCCGTATTTTTGCCGAACTTCTTTATTTAGAAATTCAAAAAAAGCTTGAATTGTCGGACGCCTTTGTTCAATCGGGGTTTTGCTTTGGGCTTCGGTGGGTCCTCCATAGCGGACGTAATCATAATTGATTTCATCAAATCCCAAATCGTAAGCAAATTTTGAAGTGTTGGCTATCTGATCCCAACGTTCTTTGGACGCCGGATCGTACCAGGCGCTCTCTCCGTTTTTGAAAGCCACTATTCTGCCGATAAGATAAATATTTTTGTCATGCAAGCCGGATAGAATTTCTTTTACTTTGCCATCGTTTATATCAAAAAGTCCGGTTCCGTCCGAGCGGACGTCGATGACAAGCGCATTAAAATTATTTTTTTCCAGATTTGATACTACCTGTTGAAGTTTTTTTGGAGACTCGAAGGAATAAAAAGTTACATAAAGCGCTTTGACCGTAGAGGGTGTGGCGATATGAATGACTTTGATTTCTTTAACGACCGGTGGCGGAACGGGGGTGGCTGTGGAGGGGGTAATGGCAGATAAATCAACCGTGTTATGAACGATAAAAAATGCCGCCGTGGCCAGGATGAAAATTGCCGCAATTGTGGCGTAGAGCTTATTCATGCTTTTAATAGATACTACCACGTGTTTTTCACTTTATAAACCCCGCATCTTTTCTCAGCTCGAGCGAAGCTCGAAAAAAATAACAAAGTTTTATAATTTGCTTACCACTAATAAATTTTAGTTGACAATTATCAAAAACAGAGGATTTACGATATTGGCTTAGATAAGGTGCGGGGTAAACCCCATATGAAAAAAATGATATAATGTCATTATGGAAAAAAGGACGTGCAAAAAATGTCACGGGCCGTCTGATGAATATATCTGCGATAGATGCGGCCATGTGATGAAAAAGTGCGATCCAAAGCACGAATGCGGCATGGAATATTGCCAGCCACGCTGTACCCAGTGTGGGAAGTCAGAAAATAATTGTTCGTGCTAAACGCGTTTACGCTCCCGCGTAAAGCGGGCAGGGTTTGTTTTTGCCGTTTAAATTAACATATGAAAAACAAAGAATTATTCA
>JAKAHN010000091.1 GCA_021814895.1 bacterium | reverse complement strand
CTGCCTATCGAACTCCCGAAATATATTGCAGAAGCGATACTCAGAAAGAATTGCATCGCTCGTATACGGCGGTCTCTCCCCCGCTGTTTTCTTTTTCCAGATTTCCAACCGCTCGTTAATAAACCACGCAATCTGCTCTAATAGTTCTTTATTACCTCCGCCGTTATAAGTTTCGGTGTTATTAGTTTCTGTTTCTGCAACGTGCCCCCTCCAATGCCGATAAAGTTCTTTCAGGTTTTTTGGGAGTTCCATTCGAAAATTTTAGCGGAAAACCGCTATCGCTCCAATTCCTTCATAATCTTTTCGACTGCTTTGGTTGGGTTCTTTTTTATTTGATGCTCCCAAAATCTGATAACGCGCCAGCCTTCTTTTTTATTCATTTTATTTATCTCTTTATCGCGCACCTTATTCCGCTCCAATTTCTTTTTCCAATAAGAGGTGTTTGAAAGTGGGGTTCTGCTGTGTTGCGCGCATCCATGCCAAAAACAACCATCTACAAAAATTGCGATCTTCGCTGCTGGAAATGCTATATCTGGCTTGCCGCGTATTCCCGTATAGTTTTTCCGATAACGAAATCCCGCCACATGAGATTGTGCGCTAAGAATCTTGAGGAAATCTCTTTCCAATTTCGTATCTTTTGCGCGAATATGCGACATTATCTGACTTCTTTTCTTTTTTGTGAAAACGTCCATGTATATTGTGCCTGTGGATAATTCCGCTTAAGTTTTCGGCTTCCTTTCGGTTATAATGAAATTGTAGCGCAACGCGTTTTCTACATCAACATGACAAATTTAACAAAAAAACAAAAAAAGATATTCGATTATATAAATTCCTACATTGCTGAAAACGGCATATCCCCCACCATTGAGGAGATACGGAAAAGTTTAAAACTCAAAGCTGTCTCTACTGTCCACGAACATATTAATTCGCTTAAAAAGAAGGGGTACTTATCAAAGTTGGAGAATTCTGCAAGAAGTTTGTCCTTAATGAAGGAAATGAAATCTATTATAGAAATACCCATTGTCGGACGAATTGCCGCGGGATATCCAATTGAAGCGATAGAAAATGCCGAAGACACCGTTTCAATTGTAAATCCGAGCATTAAAACATCGGAGGGGTACTACGCTCTACGCGTTGTCGGAGAGAGCATGATCGGCGAAGGAATTTTTGATGGAGATATAGTTGTGATCAAAAAACAGTCAGTGGCAGAAAACGGCCAAACAGTAGTGGCCATTATAGATGACAATGAAGCCACTCTGAAAAAGCTCTACCGTGAAACTAATAGAATAAGGCTTGAACCAAGAAATCCGAAAATGCCGACGCTATTTCGAACTGACGTTGAAGTTCGCGGCGTTGTTGTTCAGGTTATAAGCAACATAACCGATAAGCCTGAAAAAATATCAAAAAACGGAGTGAAGCATGGATTTAAAACTATTGATCTCTTTGCGGGCGTTGGTGGAATACGTTTGGGATTTGAAAACGCTGGATTTAAAACTGTGTTTGCTAATGACTTTGAACCGCGATGCAAGGATACCTACGATTTAAATTTTCGCGATTCAAAATTAATCGTTGAGGACATTAGAAAGATTGGCATCGATGACTTGCCAAAATTTGATTTCTTGTTAGGCGGCTTTCCTTGCCAAGCATTTTCAATTGCGGGATATCGGCAGGGATTTAACGACCAGAAAGGAAGAGGGAATCTATTTTTTGATATTGCAAGAATTCTTGATGCACGAAAACCGGAAGGTTTTTTGCTTGAGAATGTGAAAAACTTAAAAAGCCACGACGGCGGTAAAACTTTTAGAATCATTCAAGAAACATTGGAGGGTCTTGGCTATCACATAAAAACAAAGGTATTGAACAGCATGGAATACGGGAATATTCCCCAGAATAGAGAGCGCGTCTATATGGTTGGCTTTAAAAACAAGGACTATTCCGATAAGTTTGAGTTTCCAAATCCCGTTAAATTAACCGTAAAGATTACAGATTTGCTTGAAAATGACGTGCCTGAAAAATACTACTACAATGGCAAGCCATTATTTGAAAAATTAAAACATTACGTAAAGGAGGAAGGGAAAGTATATCAATGGCGCAGGCAATATGTCCGAGAAAATAAAAGCGGTGTTTGCCCCACGCTCACCGCAAATATGGGAACGGGCGGACACAACGTGCCGATCATTAAAGACAGGAAAGGCATTCGGAAATTAACACCGCGAGAGTGCGCGCGTATTCAAGGATTTCCAGCTGATTATAAAATACCAAAACTTGCTGACTCCGCGCTATATAAACAATTCGGAAACTCGGTCAGCGTTCCGGTTATCGAGCTTGTTGCGAAACAAATGATGGGGGCGATGGAATAACTAATTACCAAACTTTTACTGCCTTGCCTAATGGTTTTATTTTGTGCTTATCAATAATTTCTTTCTTAATCCCAAATCGGGGTCGTCTTTTCTGTTGCTGCTGATCAGCAAAAGTCTCGCGTTTGTTTAGAGCTTGATTTTTTATATATTTGTTTGGAATTAAATACACATCAAATTTTCCATCAACCTTGCCATTATTATAAAAGTCTAGGAAATACAAATCGTCCCATTTTGATTTCGGTCCAAAAGAAGTTAGATCTTTTTCAATACTGCAAGCTTTAATTTGTTGAGCTCTATTTTTATTAAAGTTAAAGGTATCAAATGATCCAGCAATTCCTTTCTTTGCGCCTTTTAATTTTATGTACCTTGCTGCGCCCGACCATAAACAAAAGGCCACCTCAGATAGACCTTCGGGCATATTAGGCTCTCTTGATTTATAACTTCTCAAGCCCAATTTAAGCTCCTTCCAAATATCAAAAATTCTTTTCCATTCCTTGCCGTCAGATTTATCAAAATGCATTAAATCGATTTTGCATTCTTGACCAAATACCATTGCCTTGTGTTCCAAAATCTTCATAATATTATTTAATAAAATAACTCAAGGGCTTCTTATACAGCCTCGCAAACTCTTTCAATTGCAAAACATCAAACCGTCTTTGCCCCGATTCAATCTTTGAGAGGTAAGATTGAGTTCTTCCGAGAAGTTTTGCAACCGCTACTTGCCCTAAGCCTGAATCATGGCGCGCCCTTTTTAAGCGCTCTACGATTTCACTGTGATCCTTTGTATATATGGCTCTAGGCATTACTACGTCAGTATATTATTCCATTGTGTTATATTCCAAATTGCCATTTTTTCTTATTATTGACTCTTGTTTGTTACAAAAATCCCCGTTTTTCGGGGATTTTGACTGCTTTTCTAACCAAGGCTCGCCTACTCTCCATTCAAAAGCGCGCGGGTGCCGGGGCCGACATTGCCGAGCTGTTTGAAGATTACGCCGCATGCGACTTGAAGCGCGAAGAATAAACGAGTAGACTGCAGATACCGCATTTATGTGGAGGGAGGCGTGGCTGAGCGGTCGAAAGCGGCTTCCTGCTAAGAAGTCGTGGGAGAAATCCCACCGAAGGTTCGAATCCTTCCGCCTCCGCAAATACAAAAAACGAGCATCTTTAATGCTCGTTTTTTGCGCTTGACGATGCCAGTAACCTTGTGCTGAAGCGAGTTCTCTGTTAGTTTGACTAAGAATCTAACTTATCAAATGAAGCAATCACGCCCTCCAATCGTCGTTATTATGGGTCATGTGGACCACGGAAAGACCACGCTTCTTGATTATATCCGAAAATCGAACGTGGCGGGCAAGGAGGCGGGAGGCATTACGCAGTCGATGGGCGCCTACGAGATAGCGCACAACGGAAAAAAGATTACCTTTATCGACACTCCGGGCCATGAGGCCTTTTCGCAGATGCGGAAGCGCGGCGCGAATGTCGCAGACCTCGCCATTTT
>JAKAHN010000090.1 GCA_021814895.1 bacterium | reverse complement strand
TTTTTTATTGGAAGCGGTCAGAATACCCCGTCCGCTTGCGGCGGGGATGAATGACCGCATATAATTAGAGCGAGCGGAGCTCGCTCCTATCCAACAAAGTTTTCCCCGGTGCCTCGCCTAATACCCCGCCGAGGTAATCCGAGGGAATGGCTTGCCACGGGGATAGGACGAGGTAAAACTTTATTTTGAAGAGGCGCAGTTTTTGTTTGAAACCACCAAAATACCCTTAGGGAACAGTTTACTGGCAGACAATGAGGGTGGGTAAACTTTATTTGCGCGGAGCACTTTAATTGCTCTGAGTAATGATTTTTTAAATTAAAGTAATCCGAAGTTATGTTTTTTAGCTATTGTAAAGAAGGGTTTTATCTGGTAGACTAATTTTTATGTCATTTACTTACCACCCCAAAAAAAGAAAACGAGCAAAAACCCACGGCTTTTTAGTTCGTCAAAAATCCCCCGGAGGACGAGGGGTTATTAAAAGACGACGCAGTAAGGGGCGAAAAAAGCTTTCAGTTTAGCTTTTATGTTTACGCGCAAACAGCGAGTAAATAGAAAATTATTTATAGAAGGTTTTAAAAATGGGAAGAAATTTTCATCCCCCCTTTTTAATGTTGCTCTTAGGAACAGTTCTTCAGATTTACAGACGGCGAAGTTTTCAGTTGTTGTTTCAAAGAAAAATTTCAAAACAGCCGTTTTGAGAAATTTTCAAAAACGGAGAACATATCACGCTATTCGTGAAGCTATTAATGCTGAAAAGCGCGATCTCCCGCCTGGAATTTATATTTTTTTTCTAAAAAAAGATGCGATGAAGGTTAGTTTTGAGAATTTAAAGGCAGAGATAGGTAAGATTTTTAATCATTAAAAGAAAAAAGTTTACCTCTTTTTCTTTTAAATGGAAGCGATTATGTTTTTTTAATGTAGCCGTGATTTGATAGTTTGCGGTTTTTGCCGTATATTATCCTAATGATAGCTTTTTTTCACGCGACATTATACCAACCTCTGTATAACGGACTTGTTTTTTTAATCGGAGTTCTTCCTGGAGCCGATGTAGGTCTCGCGGTGCTTGTTTTGACGATTTTGGTTAAATTAATACTTTTCCCTCTCTCGGAAAAGGCGGTGAAAGCCCAGCTTCTTATGAAGCTATACGAACCGGATCTTAATAATTTAAAACTTAAGTATAAGGACGACAAAGAGGGCCATGCTCGGGCAGTTTTGAATTTTTATCGCGAAAAAAAAATTAACCCGTTTTCCAGCTTTCTAGTGCTTCTTATTCAGATGCCGATAATTATTTCTTTGTATTACGTTTTCTACAAAGGTGGGTTGCCTGCCCTTAATAATGACCTTCTTTATTCATTTATTAAGGCGCCAGGAGAAGTAAATATGTTATTTTTAGGCCTAATAGATATCGGAAGCAAAAGCCTGCTGTTTGCCGTTTTGGTTTCCGTCAGTCAGTTTTTTCAGATGAAATTATCGATCCCCCCGCTTCCACCAAGAGATAAAAATAAGCCGTCAATGAAAGATGAATTGGCAAGGAGTATGAATACTCAAATGCGTTATTTTATGCCATTATTTGTAGGTTTTATTGCTTATAACATTTCCGGAGCGGTCGGTCTGTACTGGACAACCAGTAATATTTTTGCTATAGGTCAAGAGTTATATATTAGAAGAAAGTATGCCAAAACCAAGTCAACTATATCAGAAAGGTCTGGTGAAGCGATAAAATAAGGGCAAATTAACCAATTAAGGCAATTATGATTATGGATACCGAAAAAATCAAAAAATACATAGAGGAAGTTTTAAAACTTATGAAAATCTCGTATGATGGAGTTGAGATTACTGAAAATAAACATACGCACTCGCCAAAATTTGTTATCAAGACAAACGAATCGGCAATTTTAATAGGTATTAAAGGAATGAACCTTTTTGCTTTCAATCATATTATTAAAAAAATTGCTTCACGAGGAAAAGAGGAAGAAGATGAATCTGCAAAATTTTTCATAGACGTTAACAACTATCAAGAAAGACTTGAGGAAGAGTTAAAAAATAAAGCGAAGGTTATGAGCGAGCGAGCCAGGTCTTTTAAGGCTGATATAGAGCTTGACCCGATGTCTTCATATGAAAGGATGATAGTTCATTCCTGCTTACAAGATATTCCAGATATCAAAACAGAATCACGCGGAGAAGGTCGCGATCGCCATGTCGTCATCAAATACGTAGAACAAAAGATATAGCAAGGTCAAAAAAGAAACCTCTAACTCTAAAACTCTAAAATTCAAAACAAATCAATCCTCAGTGGTCGCTGAGGATTGATTTGTTAATTCTCAATTAATCACCAATGAATAATTTCCTAGGGCGCAAGTTGCACCTCCCACAGGTTGAGGTCATTTTTGTTTGTTAACAATAGGAAATTTTCTTTGTCGTTTAACGACAAGTTTATCGCGTCAAAGTCAATTCTGGATTGATCGCCTAGGTTTATTATAAATGTCGGAGTTCCAGTCACGGTGTCAATTTTCCAAAGTTCATCTCTAAAAGACAATGTTCCTTGGTACCAATCGTCCGGATAGTTTCCTGACGGCAAGCTTTCTGGTACGGCGCAGTATATAACGCTTTTTTGTATCTTGCTCCAAACGCATTTTTCAGGAAGTGTTGCCATCGTGAACGGTAAAGACGATGCGTTTGCGACATTAAACAGTTTAGTCGCGAAAGATTTTTGTGAGGAAACAGAATAGAGTACTTTTGTTAGGTCGGAACTTGCAAGGGTTGTGAGACCTACCATATCCGACAAAATTACTTGTTGTTTGCCAGTACCAACATCAACAAACATCATAAGTCCATTACTTTCCGAACCGGCTTTTGATGTTATCGAAACGATGTTTTCCGATGGCCAATTAGCCAACCATTCGTGTAGGGGCGAATCAAAAATTTGAACCTTTTTAATCCCATCAAATGAGGCGGCAATACCGACTAATCCTGACGGCGCGTCAATTAAGTAGAAGATTTGCTTACCTGAAGGCGAGACGACAAGATTTTTAATATTAGTAGCCAAAAAAGAACCTCGCAATTCACCTTGTCCCCCGGTTCCCGGCGCGACAGTGGCGTCAAAGGTTTGGATATTGTCGCCGTCCTTTAGAAAACGAGCTATAACACTTTGACCGGTTCCATTCCAAAAAGCCTCGTAGATTTGCGGTACGGTAGTGTTTGATAAACGGTTTGCTTTTATTGAAACTGCGTCGGTCTCGTAAACATTTCCTTTTGCTCTTTCAATATAGCGTATTGTAGGTGTTCCATTGTTATTAAAAATTATTCCACCAGCCGTTGGAACCGTGGTAATTTGGCGTAAAACAGGCTTAAAGGCACCTGGTAGCGCGCCACCACCAGACGGTTGGTTAGTTGTGCCACTACCATTATCACCACTTCCGTTGTTATTGTTTAATGGCGGATTGGACGATCCTTCTGGCGTGTTCGGGTTTGTTGTCGGGAATGTGCCGAATGGCGGGTTTGTTGTTGGAGATGTTGGCGCGCCAGTATTTGAGCTGTAAAAGAAGTAATAAATCAAAAGAGCCGTGACGATTGCCGCCAGTGTTACCAGTATGAATATGACAATTTTTTTATTTCGGTCCATAAAATTAAGGAATTATTTGACCGATACAATCTTGGTAATAAGGGTTAGGTATCTGTTCTTTTACTCCAACCATACAGTTTTCATAACCAGCTTTATCATAATAATATTTTTGTTGGCATTCATATTGTTTTCCGGTATAATCTCGGTTAATGATGGTTGCGGGCAAGGTCGCGCATACTTTTTGAATCGTTGCATTAGTGGCGGTTTTTAATTTTATCAAATCACTATTTAGAGTATTTGGGGCCGT
>JAKAHN010000089.1 GCA_021814895.1 bacterium | reverse complement strand
ATCCAACAAAGTTTTCCCCGGTGCCTCGCCTAATACCCCGCCGAGGTAATCCGAGGGAATGGCTTGCCACGGGGATAGGACGAGGTAAAACTTTATTTTTAAAATTTGGAATTTTTTGGAAATTGTTTTTTGGAATTTGGAGCTTATAATAAAACACGCCAATTATGATGCTACAAGCTTAATACACTATGTTATAATATATTTATGTGGTACTTTGCTTTAATCCCAACATATTTTGTTTGGCATTACACTATCGCCTTGAATGATTTTAAAAGAATCGCCAAAAATATTTCTTGGTTTATTTTTCATCTTTTTTCAATCGATATTTTGTTAGATACGCTTTTTTCACCTTGGAAAAGACTTTCTAAGGACGCTGATGCGCATTCAACTTTTTTTACTAATTTAGTTATAAATATTTTAATGCGGTTTGTCGGGGTGTTTGTTCGCCTCGGCACGATAATTTTCGGTACGATTTTACTCGCAATTGCCATCGCGATTTTGATTATCACTTTTGTCGTTTGGTTGTTTTTGCCGTTTTTAGTTCCGGCATTTTTCTTATATGGAATAAGTTTTTTTCTATAAATTATGAAAATAACAGATTATAAAAAAAGCGCGCAAAAGTTTTGGCCGGCGGTTTACATTGACCGATTTTTCGGAGTTCAAGGGGGAGGGCTCATTTCTTTTTTGATTTTTGCCGTGACAATCGTTTCTGGCGTCATCTCGCTTTTGTCTCTGACTGTCAATTACGCGTCTGGCTTTGACAATTTGATCGGTCAATTTGCTCTAAAAATTCTTGCCGACTTTTCCGATAAATTTCGTTTTATTTACGGAATATTTTTTATTTTTCTTCCAATTGAATTGTTGTTCCAGGCTATTTTTGCTTTTTACCGCTCGTACGCGTTTGCCGATTTTGAATCAGGAGAAAAAGATGACGTAGGCGCATCGGTAACTTTTGAAGCCGCTCACTTCGTTCTCTCTTCGCCTCAAATGGACCCTGTTTTGGCTATCGGTTCCAGTCTTGCTGGTTTGACCGGTTATTATAGGTTAGGTCTATCAAAAGGAGAATTGCTCGGTTTCATAAAAAATCGTCCGAAACCTGTCAGAATTGATGATTTATCGGTTGATGATAATAAAGTGGGAGAAGTTTTAAGTCTTGAAAAAATTGCAAGAGCTTTGATTTCTTTTGACCACGATTTTTCAATTTTTTTGGCTTCAAGAAAGGTGACCCCTGAAGATTTTGTCGGGTCCATTTCTTTCGGTGAGCACATTTCCAATTTATCTCGCCGACAAGTTCGTTGGTGGAGTCGTGATAATCTTGGTCGGATACCGGGCGTTGGTAAGAACTGGGCTTATGGAGAAACCCCGACTCTATGGAAGTTCGCCTCTTTGGTTGAAAATACTTCTTCCTATTCCGACGCGCCGAATATTTTGACGATTCGCAAAAAGGAGGTTGAAAATTTGGAAAAAATTTTAACACGGGTAAGAGGGGCGAATGCTTTGATTGTTGCTGACACAGATGAAGAAGCAATGGGCGTTATTTCTGCTCTCGGTCTTATGATCGTAGATGGCGCTGCTATGCCGGAGATTGAGCATAAACAGATTTATGTTTTGGATTACACAACTCTGATTTCGGCCACAAAAGAAAAAACTTTATTTGAAGCCAAACTTTCCTCGGCTCTTTCCGAATCAGTTCGGGCCGGCAATATAGTTTTGACGGTCAAAGATTTCCCGGCTCTCATTGCTTCTGGCAAAGAACTCGGTTCGGATGTGCCGGGAATTTTTGAGTACTTTTTCGGTTCTTCGGACATTCACATTATTGCCACAGCCAATGTCGGCAGTTTTCATTCAGCCATTGAAAACAATAATGCCATAATGCGCCACTTTGAAAAAATTTTAATCAAAAGCGCCGGGCATAATTCCGTTGTTGATTATCTGAAAGACGAGTCTCTTAGGATAGAGAGTGAGACAAAAGTTATGTTTCTTTATCAAGCTCTTCACGAAGCAGCCGAAAGCGCTGAGAGATTTTTCTTTGGAAGCGATTTGGAAGACAAAGCTACCGATTTGCTTTTAGAAGCGGCCGGCGGAGCGCAAAGCAATGGTTCAAAGGTTGTAAGCCGTGAAGATATTATGCGTCTTGTGGAGACAAAGACAGGCATTCCGAGAGCTACCGAAGGAAACAGCAGTGACAATTCAATTTTATTAAATTTGGAAAAGATACTCTCGGCTAGAATTATCGGTCAAGAAGAGGGGGTTAAGGCGATTGCAAGCGCAACCCGTCGGGCTCATGCCGGTATCGGCAATCCGAATAGACCTATCGGTTCTTTTCTTTTCCTCGGACCAACCGGTGTCGGGAAAACCGAAACGACCAAAGCTCTGGCGGAGGCGTTCTTTGGAGGCGAAAGTTCAATTATGCGTCTTGATATGTCCGAATACAGAACCGGTGACGCTCTGGAGCGTTTAATTGGTAATTTTGCCATCGGCAAACCGGGTGTTCTTTCTTCAATGCTTCGCGATAAACCTTACGGTGTTTTGCTTCTTGATGAGTTTGAAAAAACATCTAAAGATGTTTTGGATTTATTTTTGCAAATTTTGGACGAAGGAGTATTTTCCGATATGGCCGGCAAGAAAGTCAGCGCTCGTAATTTGATAATTATTGCCACTTCAAACGCTGGCAGTGGAATGATTTGGGATTTGGTCAAAAGGGGCGGAGAGGGAGCTCTTGATAAAGATAAAATTGTGGCGGCGATTATTGATGAGGGTATATTCAAACCGGAATTGATAAACCGTTTTGACGGCGTTATTGTGTTCCATCCGCTTAATCGAACACATCTCATAAAAATTGCCGATTTGATGCTTAATAAATTTAATAAGCGTCTCGCTGAAAAAGGTTTGGAGCTTTTAATAACTCCGGAATTGATAAACGCCTTAATTGAAAAAGGCACTGACCCGACTTTTGGAGCCAGACCAATGAACCGAGCAATTCAAGATAAAGTTGAAACTTTAGTGGCTAACAAAATATTGCAAGGTACGGCTATGCCAGGCACAAAGATATCTTTTACTCCGGAAGAAATTGAAGAAATCCGGAATTAAGCTCTAATGTATTAGGAAAAAGATTGAAATAATCTATCATCCGGCCTTACTTCAATGAAGTGCTCGGTGTATTGTTTGTTGTATAGTTTTAATGATGTTAAGATATAAAAGTTTGCTTTAGAATATTTTGTAATCGATAAAAATGAGAATTTATCTTAAACCTATCAAATTCTTTGTGTTTATTATTGTGTTTTCGGGAAGCTTTTTGATGGCAAATGGCGTTGAAGCTGCGACGTATTATGTGAGAGCTGATGGAACTGCTATAGACAAATCAGTTGCGATTGGACCTGTCACCGACGCAAATGCGACGATGAATGTTGCCACTTTTAATGTACAATCATTTTCAGACGGCGACGTCATCGTATTTTCTTCAAGAGGAGGTAGTTTTGATAATGTTGCTGTAATCATTCCTTCGGGTAGTTCCACTTTTGATAATCCAATTGTATACGAAGGTGAGCCTGGTTATGAACCGACTTTTGATGGTCAAAATACCGTAGATGTGATTATAAAAATCGCTTCAAAGAATAATCTAGAATTACGGGATATGATTGTGACACGTCCAGTTACAAGTGGTTTTGAAATCGGCGGAACAAGTGACGGTATTGTCGTAAGAAATGCCACCTCAACGTATAGTGGCAATCAAGCATTTCAGAATTTGGATACAGCATCCACTACCTATTACAATCTGTATTCCACGGGTAATGCGGATGATGCTTTTTCTATGCATGGTACAACAACCGCATATATTGACGGTGCGGTTTTTGAACATAGTGACCAGGTGATCAAT
>JAKAHN010000088.1 GCA_021814895.1 bacterium | reverse complement strand
ATTTAAAATAAAAAAAGAATTGGTTGAATTGCTTAAATCGGAGGGGCGAGATGTTACCGATTTTGGCGCCCACGAATTTAATCCAGAAGACGACTATCCGGATTTTGTTATTCCGGTTGCAAAAGCGGTAGCCTCAAATCCTCTTTCAAAAGGAATAATCATCGGCGGGTCAGGTCAAGGTGAGGCGATTTGCGCCAACAGATTTTCGGGAGTCCGGGCGATTGTTTTTAATGGCCAATATAGACCAGGAGACGGCAGAGAAATACCAGATGAAATTAAATTATCTCGTGAACATAATGACGCAAACATCTTATCTCTCGGCGCTAGATTTTTGAGCGCTGAAGAAGTTAAAAGGGCAGTGACTGAATGGCTTGAAACACCATTTTCTAACGATGAAAGGCATATTCGCCGATTAGCAAAAATAGACGAAATAAAAAATTAATATGGCAGAAATTATTCCGGCAATCGTGCCGAAAAAATTTGTTGATTTGGAAGAACAGACAAGCCTAGTATATGGGACTGCGGAATGTATTCAAATTGATATTTGCGATGGAAAATTCACCACAGATTTGAGCTGGCCTTTTTTGGGCGACACCGGTGAGTTTGCGAAAATTGTCAATAAAGAAAAAGCCTTACCAAATGTTGAAAATTTGGATTACGAAATACACTTAATGACTGACACGCCGGCTGATGAGGTGGCAGATTGGGCGAAAGCCGGCGCGATGAGGATTTTGGCGCCGATTGAAGCGGGGAGCGACACGGTTACCGATATAATCAATGAGTGGGGAAGTGTAGTTGAAATAGGTTTGGTTGCCAATATGGAAACGCCGGTTGAAATTTTTGAATCTTATCTTGAAAAAGTGAAAACGATTCAGCTTATGTCAATAGGCGTTATCGGTCATCAGGGAGAGCCGTTTGATAATCGCGTTTTGGAAAAAATAAAAAGATTGCGTGAAATCGGTTATCAGCATAAAATTTCAGTAGATGGCGGAATAAATCTGAGCAATACGAAAGGGTTGATTGAAGCGGGAGCAAATAGATTGGTCGTTAATTCGGCGATTTTTGGAAGTAAAAGTCCTATTGAAATGATAAAACTGTTGCAACAGTCAATGTCAAAAATTGACAAAAACAAAAAGCGAAATAACAGGAAAGTAAAATAATATAGAATAGTTAAATAAGGAAAACAATATGGCTGATCAGGAAAAAATAAATTTTTTAAAGAAAAAAGCTAATGAGATAAGAATTTCAATAATTGAGATGCTTGTCGAGGCTGGAAGCGGACATACAGCTGGACCATTGGGAATGTCTGATATTTTTACAGCGCTTTATTTTGAAGTTTTAAAACATAATCCAAAAAAACCGGACTGGCCGGAACGCGACAAGCTCATTCTTTCAAACGGTCACATTTGTCCTGTTTTATACGCCACTATGGCGCATAGCGGATATTTTCCGATCGGCGAGTTGATGACTTTACGCAAATTCGGTTCGCGTCTCCAGGGGCATCCGCATAGGGAATTTTTGCCATATCTTGAAAATTCTTCCGGACCGCTCGGCTCCGGTTTGTCGCAAGCGGTTGGCATGGCTCTATCCGATATAATCTGTGGAAGTCAGACCTCCACAAATGGCTCAACCAAGCGGTTTATTTATTGTTTGATGAGTGATGGCGAGCAAGATTCTGGTAATATTTGGGAGGGAGCGATGTTGGCAGGAAAAGAGAAATTGGAAAATTTAATCGGCGTTGTGGATAGAAATGATATTCAAATTGACGGTTTTACTAACGATATAATGCCACTTGAGCCGTTTGCCGATAAATGGAAAAGTTGGAATTGGCGAGTGATTGAAATTGATGGCAATAATATGGAAGAAATTTTGAAGGGTTTTGAAGAGGCGAAAGTGCCGGCTGGCAAACCTACGGTTATTATAGCGAAGACAACGCCAGGCAAAGGAGTGTCAGAGTGGGAAAACAAGTTTGAATGGCATGGCAAGGCGCCAAATAAGGAAGAGGGGGAGATGGCGTTGAAAATCTTGCGGACTTTTAGCGATTGAATCATGTAACAGGTACTATGAATTATGGTAAATGTGAAATTAAAAAATGCCGAATAAAGAATTAAAATTAAATAAAAAAATTTTTAATGAGGATTGCGAACAAATACCGATTCGCAAGGGTTTTGGCGAGGGGCTTTTGGCGGTGGCGGAAAAAGACGAGAGGGTTGTCGGACTTTGCGCCGACTTGACCGATTCAACAAAGATGGATTTGTTTAAAAAGAAATTTCCCGAGCGGTTTATTGAAATCGGCGTGGCGGAACAAAATTTAGCTTCTGTGGCGAGCGGATTGGCTGGCGCCGGAAAAATTCCTTTCATTTCTTCTTACGCCGTTTTTTCACCAGGGCGAAATTGGGAACAGATAAGAACTACTATTTGTTACAACAATGTGCCGGTTAAAATTGCCGGTAGTCATGCTGGAGTTTCGGTCGGTCCGGACGGCGGTAGCCATCAAGCGCTTGAGGATATTGCTATTACCAGAGTGTTGCCAAGAATGACGGTATTAACACCTTGTGACGCGATTGAAGCAAAAAAAGCGACAATTGAGGCGATAAAAATAGACGGTCCGGTTTATATCAGATTGGCGAGAGAAGCGACTCCGATTATTACGACGGAAGAAACACCGTTTGAAATAGGGGAAGCTCAGATTTTTTACAGTTCGCAACTTACCTTGAAGTCAGACTTCAATGAAGGAAAGATAGATGTAGGGATTATCGCAATTGGCGCGTTGGTTTTTGAGGCGATGAAAACGGCACAGGAATTGGAAAAAGAGGGAATTTCAGTTTCAGTAATGAATTTAGGGACGGTTAAGCCGATAGATGAAAAGGCGGTTATTGATTTGGCAAAAGAGGCCGGAGCGATTGTGACTGTTGAAGAGCATCAAATTATGGGTGGAATGGGAAGCGCTGTTGCGGAAGTTTTATCGGCTAATTTCCCCACACCGATTGAATTTGTCGGCATTAAAGATGTTTTTGGACAATCAGGAACGCCGGACGAATTGTTGAGTTATTATGGTTTGAAATCAAAAAATATAAGAGAAGCGGTAATGAACGTTTTAAAGAGAAAAAAGAGTTATTAACCTTTTTAGAGTTGTTTTTTCAAAAACAAGTGTTACAATTTAACATAGAAGCTTTTAGCTTTTGAGTTTCAGGTTATATTGTCAGCTAAAAAAACGGCTTGTGAAAATACAAAAAAAATCAAGTTACTTAGGCGATTGTTTTTTAAGATATAATAGAAAAACTTCAGGTTTCACTTTGGTTGAGCTTTTAGTGGTTATTTCAATAATCAGTCTTTTATCGTCTGTTGTTTACGCTTCTTTGAGTGCCGCCAAGGCAAAAGCCCGGGATGCGAGGAGGATTGCAGATTTGAATAACATCAAAACAGCTCTTATTTTATATTATGATAAATATAATCACTATCCAAAAGTACTCTACGCTTATAGTTATGGCGAGGTATGGTATGGGGCTACGGGCAATACGGGAGATACCGCCACTACCTTGCATCAAGCCTTAAGTGAGTTTATAGCATTACCAATACCTCCCTCAAACGCTTATAATTACTATTATGATTCAAACCCAGGGGATAATTACCAAACCTATGGTCTTATGACTAATGGTTTTGAAAGCCTAGGCAACGCGCCCTTAAGAACAAACGATGGCGGATATTCAAGTAGCTGGTATGAATTAGGAGAGCAACCATCTTATTGTAAAAACAAATATGCCGCACAACCCAATCCTGCCCCAAGTTGGTGGACCACTACAGCGATCGTGACCGTGTGTAACGGAGGAAATTAGTTTCTCAGTTTTAATTAATCAAGATAGCAAAACTGTTAGTTGTTAGTGC
>JAKAHN010000087.1 GCA_021814895.1 bacterium | reverse complement strand
CCGATCTATGAACAGATCCAGATCTTCTTTGTTTATGGCGGAATATTTTTCAAGGATTGTTTTTTCCATAAATTCTTTCAGCGCTCCCCAGTATTCATTACCAAAAAGAATCACGGGTATTTTAGGAATTTTTCTGGTTTGGATTAGGGTAATAATTTCAAAAAATTCATCCATTGTGCCGAAACCGCCAGGAAAAAAAATGTAAGCTTCGGCGGCGAATGAAAGCGCCACTTTTCTAACAAAAAAATATGACAACTCTATCGTTTTTGTCGCATATTTATTTGGTAATTGTTCTTTTGGCAATCTAATATTCAAACCGACTGATTGACCGCCAGCCTCGTAAGCGCCTCGGTTTGACGCTTCCATAATGCCTCCTCCACCACCGGAGAGAATTGAGTAATCAAGTTCTTTGACAATTTTTTTAGCTAAATTTTTGGCTTTTAGATAGTAGTGATTATTTTCGTCAATACGGGCTGAACCGAAAAAGGTGACTGATTTTTGATATTTTTTTATAAATTCAAAAGCGTTTTCAAATTCATGGTAAATCCGGTTTAGGCGTTTATGGATTGCCTTATGAATCTCGTTACGACTCATATTATGGATTTCAAATTCAAACTGATCATCTCTTTCTTTTGGTGTTTTAAGCATATTTATTCAAAATTAGTCTTAAAAATAATGATATACTGGACATTGTATCGGAAATTATTGTAAATTGGAAGAGTTTGTACAGTTAACCATATGGGGTGACAAAGGTTAACCATCTTTAATCCTCAAGGCAAAAAACAAAATGAGTTCGGATATATTTAAAATAGAAAAAAAGATTAAGGGGCGGTTGGGACGGGCCGGTGTCATTAAAACATCTCACGGCGAAATCCATACACCGGCCTTTATCGCTGTCGGTACCCAAGCGACGGTGAAATCATTATCGCCGGAACAAATCAAGTCTGCCGGCATTGAAGCGGTGCTTGCCAATACTTATCATTTATATTTGAAACCTGGTCATAAAATAATCCAAAAGGCCGGAGGTCTTCATAAATTTATGAATTGGTCTGGTCCGACAATGACCGATTCCGGCGGTTTCCAGGTTTTTTCGCTTGGCGCCGATTATGATAAAAAGATCGGAAAAATTATTGGTAAAAAAGCAGGTGAGATTGATGATAAAAAATCTGATAAAACGGCGGTCAGTTTGGTTAAAATTGACGAGGAAGGCGTGGATTTCAAGTCGGTAGTTGATGGAAGCTCTCATCGTTTTACGCCGGAGAAATCAATTGAAATACAAAATTATATCGGCGCCGATAGTATCTTCGCTTTTGATGAGTGTCCGCCGGCCGATGCTTCTTATGAATATCAAAAAACTTCACTTGAACGGACGCTGCGCTGGGCTACGCGGTGTTTAGACAAACATCGCGAGCTTAAGGTTAAAAGTGAAAAGTCAAAAGTGAAGAGTCCCCAGTCTCTTTTTGGGATTGTTCAAGGAGGCAGGATTGAAGAGTTGCGCCGATTGAGCGCCAAAGAAACAACGAAAATGGATTTTGACGGTTTTGGTATAGGAGGGTCTTTTAATAAAAATGATATAGGTACGGCGGTGCGTTGGGTCAATGAAGAATTGCCGGAAGAAAAACCTCGCCATTTGCTTGGAATAGGCGAGCCGGCGGATATTATCGGCGCGATTGAAAACGGTTGCGATACGTTTGATTGTGTTGTGCCAACCAGAATGGCTAGAAACGGCGCGCTTTGGACGAGGAGAGGAAGAATCAATATCTTGAATTCTAAATACAAAAATGATTTTAAACCGATTGAAAAAGATTGCGGTTGTTATACTTGTCAGAATTACACCAGGGCTTACATTTCGCACCTTTTTCGCTCCAAAGAAATGTTTTCCGCCACTTTGGCGTCAATTCACAACTTAGCTTTTTTGGCAAAATTGGTCAGGGAAGCGAGAGGGGCGATTTTGGACGGGAAATTCCAGGAATTTAAAGGGAAAATAATACATGATTTATGATTTAGGAATTACGAAAAGAAAAAGCCCGACTTTGTGAAGTTGGGTTAATAACCAAGGTCAGTCATCACTTCCAGGGTTTTGTCGGTTTTTGGGTTGCTTGGATGCCAGACACCCTCTGGTGTCGTGGGGGGGTCTTCGCAATCACGATCGATGTTTGCCACCTCGAACGGTTTCCCGCCCGGGAAGATCTCATCTCCTTTACCAGCCATGCTTGATATTTGCCCCGCCAACTTCCTGAGCCCTTTAGGCATATTCTCGACACTGGTCCAGCAACCAGTGCCTTTGGCGGCTTCGTTTGCAAACTCCAGAAGGAGTTTATTGATGTCCTTTTCCATAATTTCGTTTTTCTTCTGTTTTGAATGTTATGATTTCCCCAAATAATGTCAACTAAACTATATAAGATCAGAGGTCGGACTTAATAGATGTTTATATTAAATTAAAAAAACTCGGCAGTGAGCTTAACTCTGTTGCCGAGGTTTGTGCCAAAGCCGTTTTTTTTGGGCTTCCAGAGCTTCTTTGACCGTATAGGTCTGTACTCTGCTTGGTCCAAATAGCAGTCTTTCTTTTTTAGCCCGTTCAGCGTCCGGGATCATTCGGTCAAGAACCATCTGTGCCAGGTTGTGGATCTTGTCCGGTAGATACCGCCAGTGTGTTTTTTTTGGGCATTTTTTTGTCCCCCACTTTTTTCCCTGCCTCCATGGCCTTGATGATAAGGTCCATGAGAATTTCTTGATTTGATCTTCCCATAATGATCCAACCTTTCACTATTGAGACTTTCTAAACGATATAAGATTTTTAGTAAGATATCAATATATTAATTGATAAGTCATTTAAATTTTTAATAAATAACAATTTACATTTAACAGATAACAATTTACACTTAGTAATCAACAATCAATTTCAAAATGCAAAGCAACACTTTTAAACTTAAAAGTCCTTTTAAACCCGCCGGCGATCAGCCGAAAGCGATTTCAACGTTGCTTGAAGGATTAGAGAAAGGTGAACGCTATCAAACATTACTCGGCGTAACAGGGAGCGGAAAAACTTTTACGATGGCCAACGTTATAGCCAAAGTGCAAAAACCGACTCTTGTAATCGCCCACAATAAGACTTTAGCCGCCCAATTGGCCGAAGAATACCGCCAGTTTTTTCCGGAAAATGCCGTTCACTATTTTGTTTCGTATTACGATTTTTACCAGCCGGAAGCCTATTTGCCGATGACCGACACTTATATAGAGAAGGAGGCGCAAATTAACGAAGAAATAGACAGACTTCGCCACGCCTCCACTCAAGCTCTTTTGACCAGACGAGACGTTATTATTGTCTCTTCAGTTTCTTGCATCTATGGTCTTGGCAGTCCGGAGGAATACGAAAAAGTAAATTTAAAAATTTCTAAAGGAATGAAAATCGGTCGGGGCGATTTTATCCGTTCATTGGTCCGCATTCATTTTGAAAGGACAAATAGCGATTTGTCTCCGGGAAAGTTTCGGGCTATCGGCAATGTTGTTGAAATTATTCCTGTTCATGAGCGGGTGATTTACAGGGTAGAAATTACTAAGGATGAGATTTCCAGTATTGATTTGGTTGACCCGGTTTCAAGAGCCGTCAGAGAAAGCGATATAAAAGATGTTTTTATTTTTCCGGCTAAACACTTTATAACGCCGGAGGATGACAGGAAAAAAGCGATTGAAACAATAAATAGCGAACTTGCCGAGCAATTAAAAAAACTTGAAAAAGAGGGGAAGATGCTTGAAGCGGAAAGATTGAAACGTCGGACAAAATACGATTTGGCTTTAATCAAAGAAGTTGGTTACTGCAATGGAATTGAAAATTATTCCCGTCATTTTTCAGGTAAAATGCCAGGTGAACCGCCGGATACGCTC
>JAKAHN010000086.1 GCA_021814895.1 bacterium | reverse complement strand
TTATAATTTAATTATTATGACTGAAGAAATAAATGAAAATAACGAAAGTGCCACGACTAAACGTACCGGTTTATCACTTCCAAAACTTTTAACTTCAATTATCATTGCAATTGTCATTATTGTCGCCGGTTTTCTTTTAATTAAGCAAATTGGTGGAGGAGTTGCTGTTGTAAACGGTCAAAGAATAACACGTTCGGAATACGATATGCGTTACAAACAGCTTGCAGCTAGTGTTGTGGCTCAAGGCGGTTCTGCCACTACCACCGAAATGCAATCGGCCATTAAACAACAAGCCATTGATAATTTAGTTTCTGAGACTTTACTTTTGCAGGCTGCCAACAAGGAAGGCATCAAGGCTGATGAAAAAACCATTAACGACCAACTTACTCAGTCTGTAAAACAATTTCCGGACGATGCCGCTTATAAAAAAGCTCTTGTTGACCAAGGATTTACCGAGGCTACTTACAAAGCGTCTCTGACCAGGAACAATATAATTCAGCAATATCTTAAGGTCCATGTTGATGTCAGTTCTGCCACCGCCACTGATTCCGAGGTTAAGGCGCTTTATGATCAGGTAGCGGCTACCAACAAAACTATTCCGCCACTTGACCAGGTTCGGACAGAGGTTGAAAATCAAATTGTTAGCCAGAAACAGCAAGTTTTGGTAAATAATTTTATTGAGCGACTTAAGGCTTCAAGCACGGTAGAGATATTGCTTAAGTAGCGAGGTAAAGACTTTATTTGTTTTAATTATTATTATTTTAACAAAAATACTCGTTTATATAATCGGGTATTTTTTGTTATAATATGAATAATGATAAACAAATCAACTATCGAGAGGATAAAAACTTTTTTCAAGGGAGAAATAAAAGATGATGAGAAAACTCTTGAAGTTTTCAGTCAAGACGCAAGTTTGTTTCGAGTTAAGCCGTCTCTTGTTGTTTCGCCAAAAGATTATTCAGATTTAAAGAATCTTGTTTTATTTGCAAGCGAAGAGACTAAAAGTGGTAATCATTTAACTTTAACTGCTCGCGCAGCTGGCACAGATATGTCTGGTGGGCCTCTGACCGAAGGAGTTGTCGTTTCTTTTACTGAACACTTCAATAAAATTAAAGAGATTAAAGAAAAAAACGAAGGCTATCTTGGCGGGCGGTTTCCCAATGTGCCGGTAACCGGCTATGCCACTGCCGAACCCGGTGTTTATTATCGGGATTTTGACAAGGCAACTTTGGTCCGTGGAGGTCAGATTTTGCCGAGTTATCCGGCTTCCCGAGAGCTCTGCACTGTCGGAGGAATGGTGGCCAATAATTCTGGCGGGGAAAAAACTTTAACTTACGGCAAAACCGAACAATATATCAGACGATTAAAGATGGTATGCGCAGATGGTAATGAATATGAATTCAAGCCGCTTTCATTTGAAGAGGCGATGGAGAAGAGGAAGTTACAAACATTTGAAGGTGATATTTATAGAAAGATGGATGAATTACTGAAATCAAATATTGAAATAATTAAAAACTCTAAACCGACCGTTTCTAAAAATTCTTGCGGGTATTATCTTTGGAATATTGTTGATAAAGAAAATAATATAGTAGATTTGACAAAAATGATTGTCGGCTCACAAGGTACTTTAGGTTTGATTACTGAAATAGAGTTTGCTTTAGTTAAACCTAAAAAATACTCGCATTTACTTGTGGTTTTTCTGAAGGATTTAAACCAGTTAGGGGGAACCTCGGTCCATATTTTGGAACATAAACCTGAGAGTTTTGAATCTTACGATGACCAAACTTTAAAAGTGGCGTTTAGATTTTTACCACAATTGGCAAAACAGATGGGCGGAAGTTTATTAACACTCGGTTTGGAATTTGTGCCGGAAATGTTGGCGGTGCTTGAGGGCGGTTTGCCGAAATTAGTTTTGATGGCTGAATTTACTTCCGATTCGGATGCCGAGGCGTTCGAGATGGCTAAAAAGGCGGAAACCTCTTTGAAGAGTTTTCATGAAAAAACCCGTGTTACCAAAACAATCCGAGATGAAAATAAATATTGGGTTATAAGGCGTGAAAGTTTTAATATGTTGAGAAAACATATTCACGGAGTGCGCACTGCGCCATTTATAGACGATTTTGTCGTTTTGCCGAAAACTTTGCCGGAATTCTTACCTAGATTATATAAAATACTTAAACCTTATAAAAACGATTTAACTTATACGATTGCCGGCCATGTAGGCGATGGTAATTTTCACATTATTCCATTGATGAATCTGGCCAATCAAAGATCGAAAAAAGTTATAGAGGAACTGTTAGTAAAGGTTTACACTTTGGTCCATGAATTTAATGGTTCAATAACCGGGGAGCATAACGACGGGATCATTCGGACGCCATTTATTAAGATGCAATACGGTGAAGAAGTTTATAAGATATTCGATCAGGTCAAGAAAATTTGGGATCCGGAAAACATATTTAACCCCGGTAAGAAAGTCGGTGGAACTCTGGAATACGCTCTAAACCATATTGTGAAATCATCATGATAAAAAAGTCATTCTTTTTAGTTAAAATATTTTTTAGAATACCTCTAGTTTTGGTTTTTATATTTTTATTTTTACCGTTTGATGTTTTTGCTCACGAGGTATACGTGCTTTCAACTCAGAAAATTAATGAAGCAATGAGCATGCAATCATTTAATCTATTTTCTGTGATTGTTGATAATGCGAATCAATTTGTTTTTTGGGCGTTTGTTGGCATTGTTACAATTTGCGTTGTTCTCTGGTTATCAAATCTTCGGTTCATTGAACACTTATTTGAACCAATTTTTTCAAAAATAAGAAAATATTCAACCCTTATCGCCCGTTTAGCAATAGGTCTGTCGTTTTTAGCTGGTGTTTATTTTGGTTCTATATATGGTCCGGAGTTTCCACTTTTAACCAATTTTGGCGCTTATTCAAACGTAATATCTTTTACGCTCGTTACAATTGGCGTAATGATCATTGCTGGTTTATATGTTAGGTTGGCGGCTTTTATCGGACTTGTTATTTATATGATTATGTTTTTATTCCACGGGGCGTACATGTTAACCTACTTGAGTTATCTTGGAGAAATAATAGTCTTGTTAATCCTAGGGGCGCATAATTTTAGTTTAGACAAATATTTTTCAATGAGAGGAACGGAGATTAAAACAAAATCGCAAATAGCTTTTTTGTTTAACAAAGTTCATAATTATTTACTTCCCAGAAGTTTTGCTATTTTACGCGCTTTTTTTGGTTTGGCCCTAATATATGCTTCGGTGTATGCTAAAATTTTACACAACAATCTGGCTCTTTTTACTGTACAACAATTTCATTTGGATAAACTCTTTGGTTTTGAACCGCATTTTTTAGTTCTCGGGGCAGCCATTGTGGAGATTTTAATAGGGTTATTTTTTATGTTTGGGTTTGAGATTCGATTTACAGCCATTTTTTTTCTTTTTTGGTTGTGTTTATCTGTTTGGTTTTTTGGCGAGGCGGTTTGGCCGCATCTTATTTTATTAGGTATCCCAATCGCTTACATTTTTTATGGGTATGATGAATATTCTCTGGATGGCTATTTCCCCCATAAGAAAAAATATGCATTGAAATTATGATATCACTTAGATCCGTATAAATTATCCAGTGGTTAAGCTTACACTCCGAAGCATTTCGGATATAATGAACAGATGTTTTTTAAATTCAAAATATTTTTTGTTGTTGCGATGTCGATTTTTGTTGTTGGTTTTTGGCAGATTTCTTACGGAGAGGATTATTCAGGAACTCAAATTTCCATTCCACAAAAATATACTCGACTTTTTTATTATCGGAACGGAAAAGACGCACTAGCTTCTCTTTCAAAAAATTACGATTCAATTCATGTCTTGGCT
>JAKAHN010000085.1 GCA_021814895.1 bacterium | reverse complement strand
ACTACGGGGCATATTTATAATATTTCGTTTAATTGTTTTGCAAGTTCAACGATGTCAAACGGCAAAGAATCGTATTTCAAAATTTTATTTTCAATATTAATTCCGATTTTTTCGCGGATAATTGAAGCGAGTTGTCCTGCGCGGTTGTTTTCGATAATAATTATTTTTTTTGTGTTTTTTAAATTTTCCGCCACTTTTTCCGCGTCAAACGGCGACATCCAAAGTATTTGCAGAAATTTCGGCTGTTTTTTTAAATATTTCCCTGCTTCCAAAACTGCGCCTTTGGTTGACCCCCAGAAAACAACGATATTTTTGGATTTAGGATCGCCGTAAGTTTTTACGGTGTCATATTTTGAAAATTCTTTTTCCAATTGTTTTAATTTTGAAAAGCGCTTATCTCCCATAGCTTTTACAATTTTTGGGTCTTCTGTTGAGATTCCGGATTCATTGTGTTCATAGCTTGTGGCTTTTATAACCGCGTTTAATGTTCCCGGAAACGCCACTTCTGATACGCCGTCCTCGGTTATTTGATAACGTTTATATTCGCCGTTAATTTTTTCGGTAATTTTTCCTTTTTCAACGGGGATTTTGCTCGCGCCCAAAATATTTGTTGAAGAATTTTCTGATAAGTGTCTATCTAAAAGGACGATTGCCGGAATTTGGTATTTCCAAGTTAAGTTTAAAGCGTCCGCGCCTGCTTTAAAAGCCTCTTCTGGATCGCCGGGGGCGATAACAATGCGGGGGAATTCTCCGTGGCCTGAATTGATTACGAATTTTAAATCACCTTGCGCCGTGTGAGTGGGCGAGCCGGTAGCAGGCGCCTGTCTTTGTGAAACCGCGATGGCTATCGGCGTCTCGGACATCCCCGCTAAAGCGAACGCTTCTTGCATAAGAGCGAAACCACCTCCGGCTGTTCCTATAGCAACGCGCTTTCCGGCATAAGCCGCGCCAAGCGCCATATTAATAACCGCTATTTCATTTTCCGGATGTATTACTTTAACGGACTTTTCTTTTTGTTGCTTTGCCAAATAATGGAGGATTGAAGTTGAAGGTGTCATTGGGTAGCCGATATAAAAATCAAGTCCGGCTGCCAAAAGTCCTTTGGCAAAAGCGGTGTTTCCATCCACGAGCTCTTTTCCGCCGTCTTCCCGACCGAAGTGTCGGGACTCCGACATCTCCAGATGATCGGAGCCGTGTTCCATTCGGCGGGAATGGCGAAAACCGAGATTTTCCAAATATTTATATCCCTTTTCCGCCAATATCACATTTATCTCATATCCCTTTTCCTTAAAAACCCGGCGAAGAATTTGGTTCATTTCGCCAAAAGGCAAATCTAATAAATAACAAATAGCGCCGAGAGCCACGGAAGTCCGGGTTATTGCCGGGGCGTTCAGATCCTGTGCTGTTTTTGCTATTGGAAGTAGCACAGCGTTTTGTCCGAACATTTTTAAATCCTCGCCGTCGAATTTGTCGGAGAAAACAACCGCGCCGTCGTTCAGTTCATTTTTATGCAGATGCATTGTTTCGTCGTTTAAAGCGATTAAAACATCTATTTTTGAATAATCATTGTAAATTTTTTCTTTAGAAAAACTTATTCGCGAAAAATTATGCCCGCCTCTTATAAGCGACGGGTAATCAAAAGAAACAAAAACCTCAAAACCGAGTTTTGTCAGAAATTGGCCAAGATTCGTGCCGGCTTCGCGCACGCCGTCTCCGGCCGCTCCGCCGATAGCGACGGTAAATACGCTGGGAGATTGATTTTTCTTTTCCCAAAACATAGAGTCGTTATCATTTATCCCATACATTATGTGTGGGATTATGAAAAGTATAGCATATTTTTTAGTGAGAAACCGAACAATTTAATTTTTTCTTTACTAATTTGACATATTATTTAAAATATGCTAATATTATTTCAGTCAATTTTGCTTTAATTATCGCAAAATCTATAAAATAAAATACTGATTGATGGAGGTGTCGCGTGTTAGAAATTCTTAAAAGTACGGTGGAGTACAAGAACTGGGGATATAACGCCTTAACTTTCAGCGCAATCGGGACTTTTTTCTTTACCTTTTTACAGATGTGGAGTTTCTGCCAGCAGAGTAAACTCATCTGGGCAAGTCGTTCGGGCGAGTCTGTATCAGTCATCATGTTCAGTTACTGGTTTTTCTACTGGATAGCGTTTTCGCTGTACGGGGTTGCCGGAAGAAGCATCGCTATTGTTTTCAACGGACTGATGTTTTTGGTAACCGCGCCGATTCTCCTGGGTCTTTACAAGTTCAAAGGATTTTCTCTACAGGAGAAGATTTTATTCGGCGTTTTCGCATTGATTCCCGTCGCGATGTTTTCTTGTCCGAAAGCGCAGAAGCCAACCTTACTGCTGGTTCTTCTTATGGGAATTTTGTTTTCAATTACTCTTCAGCCGTATGAAATTTGGCAGAAAAAGAGCGCCGGAAAAGTGGATCCGAAGCTGCTTGCGGTTTTTGCGGTAACGTCAGTTTTCTGGTTCGCCTACGGAGTCGTCATAAAAGACATTCCGCTTATGATTTTCAATCCGCTGGCAATTGTTGTGCTTTTAATAACTCTTGGATTGTGGTCGAAACACAGAAAATATTGAGAGGGGGTGTCCTATGCCACGCGTATCGGTCTACATTTCCAAGCTCGTAATTCCACCTAACGGACTTTATGGAGATCTAAAGCTCTTAATCGCGTCAATACCAGACATCGTGGCACGTCATCTCACGAGTGCCGATGCCGACGGTAAGTTGACCTCAGACGATGTTCTTCTCAGAGTCTACGAAGAGGGGAAATTCGATCACTTCCCTGAATATTTTGAGGTGATCATCGAAGCTCAGAGGTTTCTTTGCCGCGCCACGAATTTGGACGAGCGCAGGAAACAAATCCTCCTCGACTTGTGTGCGGCCGCGCCCAAACACATTTACCCCTGCGTGTGGGTTATACTCCACGAAGGGTCGTGGGGAGAATCCAAGCACTTCCTTCGATAGAGAGATGTATCCAACCTCTCGACCCCGACGCACGCCTCCATTTTGGAGACACGGCGTCTTTTTTTATCCTACTCATAACGTATGTGCGGGATTTAATTTCATAATAGCCGTGTTATAATTTATAAAATCATGGACGAAGCTAAAAAAATAAAAATCGGGTGGTTTTCGTTCTCCTGTTGCGAGGACAACACCATCGTGATGACCGAAGTGATGAACGATCACTGGCAGGAGTGGAAGAAAATTTTTGATTTCCGCCACGCGCGGGTTTTAAAATCAAAAAATATTTACGATGAATTCGATATTGCTTTTATAGAAGGCGCGATCGCCTCTGATGAGCAAGAAACACAGCTAAAAGACATAAGAAGCCGTTCCAAAAAACTCGTGGCTGTTGGTGCTTGCGCGGTCGTGGGTTTACCGGCCGGGCAACGAAATAATTTTACCGCCGAACAAAATAATGCAATCCAATTTTTAATAGACCGTTTTAAAGCATTGCCGAAAGTTTTGCGTGTTAAAGACGTGGTTAAAGTGGATGCGGAAATTCCCGGCTGTCCGATGAGTCCGGATAATTTTTTGAAAGTTGTTAATGATTTGGCTATAGAACTACAAAAATAATATGCACAGCTTTGATTTATCACTCGACCACATTACAAAAATAGAAGGCAACGCTTCGCTTTCGGTTAAGGTTGAGGACGGCGAGGTTAAAGACGTTAATTTCAAAACAATGGAATATAAGCGTTTTTTCACCGAAGCGATGAAGGGTAAGCCCATCATCGCGCTTCCGGCGCATTTGGCGAGAATCTGCGGCACCTGTTCAAACGCGCACATTATTTGCAGTATTGAGGCGTGTGAAAACGCGCTTGGTATAAAAGCCAGTGAACAAACTAAAATACTTCGCGC
>JAKAHN010000084.1 GCA_021814895.1 bacterium | reverse complement strand
CGCGGCTCTTGGAGTCGGGGGACTTCCCCGTGGCAGGATAATTGAAATTTTCGGACCAGAATCAAGCGGAAAGACTACCCTATCGCTCCACGTTATAGCCGAAGCGCAAAAGCGCGGCGGTATCTGCGCCTTTATTGACGCCGAACACGCAATGGACCCTGAATATTCAAAAAGGATAGGCGTTAAGATTGATGAATTACTGATTTCTCAGCCGGATACGGGAGAACAGGCATTGGAAATCTGCGAATCGCTTGTCCGAAGCGGAAAAATTGACGTGATTGTCGTTGACTCCGTCGCCGCCCTGACGCCAAAAGACGAAATCGAGGGCGATATGGGCCAAAGCCACGTCGGAAAACAAGCCCGATTGATGTCTCAAGCTCTTAGAAAACTGACGGCAATAGTCGCCCGAAGCAAAACCATCGTAATTTTTATAAATCAAATCAGAATGCAGATTGGGGTAATGTTCGGCAATCCGGAAACTACGCCAGGAGGAAAAGCGTTGAAGTTTTACACATCTGTCAGACTTGATATCCGCCGAATTGCCCAGATTAAGAAAGGCGAGGATGTTGTTGGAGGGCGAGTCAGGGTAAAAGTGGTGAAAAATAAAGTGGCGGCCCCCTTCAAACAAACAGAATTTGATTTGATGTATAACGAGGGTATTTCCCGCGAAGGTGAAGTAATCGCTCTTGGCGAGAAATACAGCATTATAAGAAAAGCCGGGCAATCATACGAATTCCTCTCTCCTGACGGCAAAGGTGAAGCGGTAAAACTCGGTCGCGGTTACGATGCCACCCGCCAATTCCTCAAAGAAAATCCGAAAATTGAAAACGAGATTTTGAAGTTGATAAGGGAAAAGTTGAAGGAGTAAAAATAACAGAAAGTCCTCTCGGGCTTCTTTGATTTAAAAAACTAAAGAGTAAAAATGAAATTTTGGAAAAATTGGTCGTATTGGATTAGAGGAGGGGTAATCTCTTTTGTTCTTGTTATTGGAATTCTTCTATTTTCCTATTTCTATTACGGAGATTACCGCCATCAAGATTTAATCATTCCTGTTCGTATCTTTTCTCTGTTCATTATAACGTTAACAGGTATATGTGTTGGCGAGCTTTATGGTAACAACTGGCGACCAAGCCGTAAAGGAGGACTGTTTCTTTCCGGAATATTCCTCATTTTATTTTTATGGAATTATTTTGGTTATTTGATAAATAGAGATTTGCTTAGTTTTTCTATGGGGGTAGATGTTTTAACGTTGCCTTTCCGTCCGCCCTACATTCAACATAATATCTCTTTCTTTATCTACGACGTGGCCACACAAAAAATAAATATTCAAAATTTAACATTAATAATGATACTGGGATTCCTTTTCTTCTTTATAGCCGGCACTGTTATCGGCTGGCTCTACGAAAAAATCAAAAAACGAAAAAAGAATTCCCCTTTCCAAAATTCATAAACCTTAAAAATTTGCCTTTTCTCGTCTAATAAGTTAAACTCTCCCCTATCTTACAAGCTAACGAAGCTTTTGAAGCTCTAGAAGTTTAAGAAGCTATTTTTTTATGAGTTTGATTAACTACAACGAAATAACCGTTCATAAATATATTGAATACGACGGCGAACCGTGGGAAGTCTTGGATTCTCGCGTATTCAGAATGCAACAGCGAAAACCGGTAAACCAGACAAAATTGCGCTCTTTGATAAACGGCCGAATTTCAGAAACAACCTTTCACCAGAGCGACAAAGTGCCGGAAGCCGAGATTGATTCGCGAGAAATAAAATATCTTTTTAATAATCGCGGAGAATGGTGGTTTTGTGAAATAAACGACCCGTCAAAAAGATTCAAGATGACCGAAGATATGGTCGGCGTTGGCGCAAAATTTTTGAAACCAAATACCGTTCTGGAAGTTTTGTCTTGGAAAGAAAAACAAATCGGTCTTAAATTGCCTATTAAGGTTGACCTGAAGGTGACCGAGGCCCCGCCGGCTGTCCGCGGAGATACTTCAAAAGGCGGAACCAAGCAAATCACTCTTGAAACCGGCGCGGTTATTAACGCCCCGCTTTTCATCAATGAAGGAGAGATAATCAGAGTAAACACGACTACCGGCGAATACGTGGAAAGAGTTAACTAATTAAAGATTAAAATCTAGGACTCCTTTCGCACAATTTATCTGGGAAAGAAAAAGTCCGGGGTATTAAGCCCGAACTATCAGTACGGTCCATAGTTTTGATCTATCTTCACCAAAAACTCGTCTGCAGTAAAAGGGTCTAACTCACACCTCTCTGCAAAACACATAGACCAAAAGGCGCGGATTTCTTGGAGTCTTGAGTGGTTCTGATACCTTTGCTCAAGGAAAGCAAACCATTCTTCCCGCGCAAAATTGAGGGTGGTTTGCACCGCCTGCGAAGTAGCTGTTGGGTTCATAAATTGGAGCTCCTTTCTAAGCCTTAATAATAGCATACCCAAAAAAGACTTCCACAAAACTGTGGAAATCTTTTTGGTATTGTTAAGAAATTTTAAAAGCTAAAATGCGGCTTTGCACTTTCAGATACTCTTTGCTCGTATATTTTCAACAAATCACCGCATATCCTAAAACGAAAATAGTCTATCGTATTTAAGCCATTATGACTATTAAAGGTTGATCCTACATCATTTTTAAGATCGTAACTTGCTCGCTCTAACACATCAGCCAACTCTTGAGCTGATTTCGCTATCGACAATAAATCCGCATTTGAAGCTTCTTCTAAATGAGATGAAAATGTATTAAAATCTCTCTGCCCCGCCTCAAAAACAGCCTTGCAAAAAGAGTCGTAATCGTTACCATTTATAACCTTAGATTCCTGAGCCTTAACATGGTCGATTAGCATTGTAAAATCATCTGACAAATGAGTGATGCCATTGGTGCTTTTGTTTAGTAAATCATCAAACTGTGGTTTAAATATCTTTGGTAAACCGAATTTTTCCAATTTTTGAGCCTTGGTCATCTTTTGCACTTCTACATAACCTGCGGGACGCATAATTTTAATTTGATCTGGTGAAACTCGTTCGCTGGCCACTGGCTTACCTTTTGGCGCCTTACTCTTAGAATCTCCCCCTATGACCTCTGCCGACATTGCCCCGGTCAACAAAACTCCAGCCAAACCAGATTGCATCACTTTAGAAAACCTAGACCTTTTAGGTTTAAGAGCTTGAGATTGTTCAACTACTTCATTATTATCTGGTTTTATATCTGGATCTTCATCAAATTTAAATTGCTCCATAATATTTTCGCTAATTATAATCTAGAACATCATATATATTATAACAGTAATTTAAAATAAAGTACTTTGAAAAGGAAGTTTGCTTAAATTACAAACCGTCTATCCGGCTTGCTTTTCAATCACTCAAGTTGAATAATTAACCTATCGGGTGATATACGGCAAAAGACCTATAAAACGGGCGCGTTTGACGGCAGTCGCCAATTGTCGCTGATACTTTGAAGCAACTCCGGTTTTCTTTTTGCCGAGCAAATTACCCTGCGGACCGATAAACTTTTTCAAAAGTTCCGTGTCTTTGTAATCTATATACTTGATATTGTTTTGACTAAAATAACATTGTTTTTTCATCGTTATAAATTTAATACTAATATACAAATTTACTAATCTTAACTAATGGCTACTAATCTGCATTTTTGGAGTTATTCGTTGCATTCGCAAGATTAGTATTATTAGCATATTTTCATGTCATTCGTTAAAATGGAATATCTTCCGGATTTATCTCTTCTTTCGGATATTCAATCGCTTCTTCCGAAGGCTGATTATGCTCACTCCCCTTTGCCCCGCCCGCAGAAGCCGAACTCGTTCCACCGCTTCCTCCAGAATAACCACCCGCGGATTTTGGACCAAACTGAATCCTGTCCGCAACTATCTCTGTCCTGTATTTTTTTTGACCGTCTTTATCG
>JAKAHN010000083.1 GCA_021814895.1 bacterium | reverse complement strand
GATCTCTTCGTTATAATCCGCCTATCGTCCGCCAAGAAACGACAAATGTGATTGTGGTTGCCGATGTGTTAAGTGAATTTTCCGACAAAAATACCCCGCGTTTTACTGAAACTCTAATTGGCGATACGCAAGAACCGTTAAGTTTCATCGTAATTGCCGAAAACGACCAGAAAATTTTTGATGCAATGCAAAAGGCGGGATGGTATCGCGCTGATACCGCAACGTTTGCTTCTATTGCCAAGCTTGCGAAATCAGCAATTTTAAATAAAAACTACCCGACCGCGCCGATGACCCCGTCATTTTGGAACGCCAAAGTGCATGATTTTGGTTTTGAAAAACCGACTGAAACGCAAAGCGTACGCGAGCGGCATCACGCGCGATTTTGGCGAACGCCGTTTGAGATGCAAGACGGTAGGCGCGTATATGTCGGAACGGCAAGCCAAGATGTTGGCTTGAAGTGGCTTATCACTCATACAATCAAACCGGATATTGATACGGAGCGAGAATTCTTGTTTTCCGATTTGGAAAAAACAGGAGCAGTAGCAATCTCTTCAAAAGAAACATTTGTTGAACCCACGCTTGGCAAAAACTTTTCGGGAGATCAATTTTTCACTGACGGAAAGGCATATATAATTTACCTGAAATAAGCAGGGAGAAACTTCATGAAAAATTCATCTCACATGTATATGATGTATATATGAAAATTTTAATTGTAGAAGACAATGAAAAATTAGCCTCGGGGATAAAACGCGGGTTGGAACAGGAAGGCTACGCCGCCGATTATGTCTTAGACGGCGAAAGCGGAGCTAGGCGAGTTGAATTGGGCATGCACGATTATGACTTGGTGATTTTAGATATTATGCTCCCTAAAAAGGACGGGGTGTCTGTCTGTAATGATTGGCGCAAAGCCAATATTACCATTCCGGTTTTAATGCTCACCGCGAAAGATACGACCGAAGATAAAATCGCTGGTCTTGACTGCGGCGCCGATGATTATTTGATAAAGCCATTTTCATTTGATGAACTTGTGGCTCGCGTCCGCGCTCTGCTGCGTCGTCCCAAAGAAGTTTTGCCAGTTGAATTAAAGATTCAAGATCTCATTTTGAATACCACGACTAGAAAAGTAACTTGCGCCGGCAAGGAAATGCCGCTCACCCTTAAAGAATTTATGGTGTTAGAATATTTAATGCGCCATCCTAATCAAGTTATTACCCGCGATGAATTATATGACCATGCTTGGGATTTTGCCGCCAACGCCTTTAGCAACACAGTTGATGTGCATATAAAAAACTTGCGCAAGAAAATAGATTATAATCTTCATGAAAAATTATTGGAAACAATTCGCGGAGTGGGTTACCGGCTCAAAACATAATATATTCCAGCGCGCCCGCTTGAAACTCACCGGTTTATACATCGGCATTATTGCCGTTATTTTAATTATTTTCAGTTTGACGCTGTATTATTCTCTGGCTAAAAATATTCGCGATAATTTTGAAGGCAACTTTTCAGATGATCAAACTCAAGAATTGGTTATTACAAAAACAACCGAACGACTGCAAACAACTATATTTTTTATAGATTTAATAGTGCTGTTAGCTTCAAGCGGTTTAAGTTATTTTTTGGCGGGGAAGACCTTAAAACCGATTCGGCAAGCGATGGAAAAACAAAAACAATTTACCGCCGACGCTTCTCACGAGCTACGGACGCCACTGGCGGTAATACAGACAAATCTAGAGGTGGCTTTGCGAGAAAAAGAATGGGATAGGGGAAAGAGGCACGCCCTTATCGCAAGCGCCATTGATGAAGTAAAATTGATGACCAAATTGACCGAAGATTTGCTGACACTTTCAAAATTAGAGGGCAAGGAAAAAGTTTATGCATTAAAAAAAAATAGATGTTGCCGAAATAGTCGAACAAGCGGTAAAGAAAATGCGAAACATTGCCATAAAGCATAAAATTCAGCTTTCTGTTGAACGCTCCACTGCCTCATTTATTTATGGAGATGCGGACGCCTTGCAGCGACTCATAATGAATATCATAAGCAACGCTCTTAATTTCACTCCCGCTGGTGGATACGTTCGCATAACCATTGACCAACGCGGCGGAAAAGTAACAATCCGTATTAAAGACACAGGAATAGGCATAGCCAAAGAAGACCTGCCGCATATATTTGAGCGTCTTTATCGTGTTGACAAGGCGCGGGGACGCAATGGCGGGACGGGCTTGGGACTATCCATTGCCAAAGAAATAGCAGAAAAACATCATGGCACTATTAATATTGAAAGCGAATCAGGAAAAGGGACACTAGTTACTATTGTTTTTCCAACCATTTTATAACTTCACGCTGATTTCATATCCACTATATATAATGGGGGTAGTTCAAGAATATAAAGGTCGATTTGAACTTGAGCAGAAACTGCTCAAAATTAATCTAAAATAAGGAAAAACATATGCAGTGGAATAAAAAATCAGTGTCTATACTTGCGGCACTATCCCTATTACTTGGCAGCGCTGGGGCGATAGGACTTCAGGTCAACGCCCAACAGAACGCCACTCCAAACCCGCCCGCACAGATTCAAACTCAATCCGGGTCAGTTAGCGAACAGGAGAACTCCACAATAGACAAAGATAATATCCAGGAAGAAAAAAATGATGGCCAGCCGGATACCGCTCTAGAACAAGAGAAAGAAAAGAAAGGCGGCATTGAAGCAGAGGCGGATGAAAATCTCCCTGGCGGCGGACACCAAGATCAGGACGGAGTCAATGTTGACCACCAATTTGAAGGCGTAGAATAGTCGCTGAACTAAAAACTAAAAAGCACTTTTGGAAGTGCTTTTTAGTTTACCAATTTTAGGTTATACTAATAAATAGATTAATCTATATACGAAAAATTGCGGCGGCGAAAGCGAGGGCGGGCAAAAGCTTGTCCCGTGCCACGACACGGGATTCCTTCCCCCCAACCCCCTTCCTTTTTGCCCGCCCGAGCGTTCAGTTTGGCGCGCGAAGCGCGGCAATCAGTCGGGATTTTGTTCAAAATGAGTTCTGACTTTTTCCAACAAACACCACAATTTATAGGTGATTTTGCTAAGGTAGACTCAAGGTATATAATAAGGATATAAATTATTTTTTATAAAAATATGAAAAAATTATTTCTGGCATTAACGTTACTATTCGGAGTCATGTTGTCGTTGTCTGCTTCGGCCGAAGCAAGAACGACTCGCGTAAGAGGATATTACAAGCCTTCAACTGGCCGTTATGTGGCGCCGCATTACAAAACCACGCCGAACCGTTCTAAATTTGATAATTTTTCCACGAAAGGAAACTACAATCCTTACACCGGAAAGAAAGGAACAACCAATCCTTATAGGCGGTAAATTAAATTAATAAAACCTCCCGAATGTTCGGGAGGTTTTATTTTACAAATGTTTTGACTTTTGATACGAGATCGTCGATTGAGGTTTTTGCTTTGACGAAATATTCTATAGCTCCAAGCTGTTTGCTTTTTTGAATATCCTCGGGCTGGCTAAGGTTGGAAATAATAATAACCGGAACGTCTATTTTATCGCTTAATTCCGGATCGGATTTTATGTCCTCCATAATTTCAAATCCGGATTTTTTAGGTAAAATAATGTCTAAAAGAATAAGATTTGGCAGTAAAGATTTCAAAAGTTTAGTCGCTTCTTCGCCGTCTTTTGCGATAATCACCTCAAACTCTTCCCGCTGAAGGCGGTTTTTTAATAAAGATGATAAAAAGGGCTCATCTTCAATAAGTAATATTTTTTTCAGTTTCCCAACCATAAGTATAGTAATCAATTTATCAGATATGCAAACAAAAATCCATCCTTAAATGACGGATGGATTTTTGTTGTTGGAAATTTTTTGGTTGCCCCAAGCATCTCGCCTTAAGCGAGAAGAGTCGAGACTTAAGGTTCCTCGACTAACACCCTAAACCAAATCGCGGCGATTTGGTCGGGCGTTCAATTCGCAAAG
>JAKAHN010000082.1 GCA_021814895.1 bacterium | reverse complement strand
TCCGATCTTACAACGATACCAACTCAACGACGCCTGACGCGACAATAGCGGCACTTAAAGCCCTCGACGGAGGGAAAAACATTATATTGATTGCCGGAGGAGCCGATAAAAATCTTTTCACAAAAGAGCTTGCTCGTGTTATCAAAAAATGCACAAAGAAAATTATTCTTCTATCAGGAACAGGAACAAATAAATTGATTTCGGAAAATCCGCCGCTGAAAAAAATATCCCGCGAATTCGGGAATTTAAAAGACGCGGTCAATTTTGCCTATAAAAACGCCGGAGGCGGAGATGTCATACTTTTTAGCCCGGGATTTGCTTCATTTGGGATGTTCAAAAATGAATATGACAGAGGCGAAGAATTTAACAGAATTGCATTGAAGCTAAAATAGCCCTATTACAATTTTAAGCGTTTTTGATAAGACAAAATATTTCTTGTTGACGCTTAAGCATTTTTTGTATATATTATCGGCAGTACTAAGACAGGGGGGCAAGCGTGCAAGAGGTTTTCAACAAAAACTTCCACACCATTGAGAAAGTCGAGCCGGGAAAAGGCAACCGAAAACGAATGTATATCCTGGACACTTGGATACCGGATCAGGACATTTGGATTATTGGATGTGCTATAGGACTTCTTTGCTGCAAAGCGGATAATTATGAGATCTATCTTGCAGTTTCCCGCAATCCCGAACTTGAGCCCAGCAAATTCCTCGTAGGCCTCAAGCGTGACTGGATTTTCTACCAACAGAGAGACGTTTATGCATACTCTACCGGAATTAACGATTTGGTTAGCTATCAGTGGCTACCGACGAATTCTGGAGTTTTGGTAAAGAAGGGCGAACCTATTTACATTAAGGTCGGCGCAGTAAATCTGATGATCAATGCGCTTGAATACGACGCATTCTGTAATATTTACTACACGCTAGCTGAGCCTAACGAGAAAGATCCCGAGAAATAGTTCTCGGTTTTTTTTATACTAAAAACACCCTCTTTCAGGTGTTTTTATGTATTAGGCAATAAAGATTCCTGTTTGTCCTGAGACGGCTGTATTTTCTTGGGAGGTAAAATCCAGTAATACATAGCGGCAAAAACCAACCCGGCGATTACCGCTCCCCCGACTATATCCGAGGGCCAATGGACCCCGGCAATAACCCGTGAAATAGTTGTTATTATCGTGGCTATGGTCAATATCCAGCCCCATTTTTTACTTATAAGAAATGTACAAAAAGCCAAAGCAAAGAAAAAAGTAGAGTGCCCCGACGGAAACGATGCCGACCTGTCTATTAACATCGGCGTAAGGTTAAGAGCTATGAAAGGCCTGACTCTGGGGAAAAAATATCTTATGGTTTCGGTAATTATTCCACGACTCAAAAGAAGCGCAAGAACGGTAAAGCCGAACAGATAAATTTTTTCCCGAATGCCTTCTTTTTTATAAATCAGGTACAAAAAAGCGATGACCATCAGATAGGGCAAATAACTGGCAAAAAAAATAAAAAGCCAGTCAATGCCAAGATTGTGGCCGAAATTGAATAAAAAATAAAAAATAGAAGTATCAAATGAAAACATATAACTTACAACTTACAACCTACAACTGGCGGATACTCTAAATTATAGAATCTGCTTTATGTTGTTTGTTGATAGTTGATTGTTGTTGGTTATTTTCTGACCGCCGACATAAGCCCCGTAGCGCGGGCCCGTTTGACGGCGCGGGCTAATCTTCGCTGATGTTTAGCGCAGGTGCTGGTATGCTGAGGATCAATAATTTTACCCTGTGCCGAAACAAAGCGCTTTAAAAGTCCGGGCTCTTTGTAATCAACATCTTTTAAGTTTTGGGAACAAAAGTAACACTGTTTCATTAGATTTTTTATTTATTTTTCTTAAAATAACTATAAAATACGAATCCGCCAAAATTTTTCACTTTATTTACTGATATTACTGGTTTATTCGATAATTTGTTGATTTTATATTTACTCGCCACATTATACAGAAAAACTTAGGCGGGTAAAGGGCTTGTCACTCTCGTCCTTGCGGACTTGAGACAAAACCATTTAAAAAGGCAAATCTTCCGGTTTTATTTCGTCCTCGAGTGATTCGCCTACCGAAATCTGCGGCAATGACTCTTCCTGAATTTCTTCCGATTCGATCGATGGTTTAGCCTTGGCTGCAGGCGGATGCTGAGCCGATCCTTGAGGTCTGGGTCCAAACTGCATTCTTTCGCAAACAATTTCGGTTATTTTGTGATTCTGATTATTATTATCCTTCCAGCTTCTGGTTTTTAATCTTCCTTCAACAAGTACCAAGCTTCCTTTGGAGAGAAATTGGCTGGCCAATTCCGCCTGTCTTCCCCAAACAACAACATTATGAAATTCGGCTTCTTCCTGCTTTTGTCCCGACTTGTCGGTCCAAACTCTATTGGTCGCGACCGATATTGTTGTCACCGGCTGATTACTCGGAGTGGCTTTAAGCACTATGTCCGATGTAATTCTGCCGATAATGAAAACTTTGTTTAGATTCATAGATTTAACTTACAACTTAACACTCACAACTTACAACCGACTATTTTAATATATTTTAGCACCATCTGTAGTTTTTGTTGTTAGTTGCAGATTGTTGGTTGTTTGTTACTTTAAAATTTCCTCCAGTTTCTTTTCAAGTTCCTCATTGGTGACCGTTTCGGTCGGCTTTTGCTCAATTTTTTCCGCTTTTTTCTCCATTGACGGCCTTCTGTATTCCCTTTCTTCGGTCTTTTTCATCGGATTATTGGATATTAAAAATCTGAGGCAATCTCCGCTGACTTTCAATTCCTTTTCAAAAGCCCTCAAATTATCAATATCGGTCTTAAAATGATAGTAAGTGAAAATCCCCGATGTTTCTTTCTTGATAGGATATGCGAACTGCATTCTTTTCAATTCACCCGTATATGTCGGCTCCAATCCGAAATCAGCCATCAAATTTTTGACTTTTTCCAGACCGGATTCGTCCTTAACCCAAAATCCTAATTCGTATTCTTTTTTGTCTTTTTCTTCTGCCATACCCCGTAGTGAGCCCGCAATTTTCTCGCTTTAGCGAGGTTTGCGGACCGATTAAAATGATAAACTTAATTTTATTTAATTACTATTTATTATGCTCATTCTTCAGCCTCATCACGGACATTATTGCGAGTCTACAACGAGGCATAAAGTTTTTCTAAGATATCACACTATAAACATAAACTCAAGCCCGGATTGTATAAGTTCAACATGAGCCATTGAGCTTCGCAACCGAGCACGGTCTCGTAGTTATTTTTTGGATATGATGCGCTTATTACAAAGCAAGCCAAAACTTATACTTCGGAACAAACCGACTATTCTTCGGCTCCATCACTTTGAGGCTCTTTTCTTGGAAGCTTCTTTTTATATCCGGTTCCCGCAGGAATCAGACGTCCGATAATGACATTCTCTTTAAGTCCGCGGAGTCTGTCTATTTTGCCTTCGGTGGCGGCATTAACCAAAACACGCGCCGTTTCCTGGAAAGATGCGGCTGAAAGAAAACTTTCCGTGGAAAGCGCGGCCCGGGTAATACCCATAAGAAGCTGCTTAGCCTTGGCCGGTATTTTCCCCTTAGCCTTCAAACGACGATTAGCTTTAAGAAACTGGCCTTTTTCAAGAACTTGTCCGGGTACGAATTCTCCATCTCCGGAATCTTTAACCATAACGCGGGAGAACATCTGGCGTACGATTATTTCTATATGTTTATCATTGATAACATTACCGTTGGAAACGTAAATTTTTTGAACCTGGTCAATAATATATTTTTGCGTCACCTCCGTCCCTTTAAGCAAGAAGAGTTCTTTGAGGTCTACGCTTCCCTCAAACAACTGATCTCCTTTTTTGACTTTCTGTCCGGCTTCAACATAGAGAGTGACGTTCCTTGGGGCCGGATATTCAACAACTTTTATTTTTGGTTTAGCTCCCGTCTTCTTTGAATTTTTAACTTTGATAACGCGCAAAGGACCGCTATCTTCAATCTCCTGGACAATGCCGTCTTCTTCGGCCAATGCGGCGCGT
>JAKAHN010000002.1 GCA_021814895.1 bacterium | reverse complement strand
AGGTAATGGGCATTTATACGTTTCATCAAAATATAGAGAGTAAAAAAATTAATCCAACTCTTTTTTGAATTTTTCAATAAGGGCGGTGCTTGCCGGGTCCACTTTTCTTATTTCCGCCAAAGCGAAACTCATATTGGCGGTTAGGAAAACAAAGTTCCAATATTTTTCCAGTCGGTTTCCGCCGGATAGTTTAATTCTTAAAGTTTTTGCTCCTTTTTCGGCAAGGATTTTTTCGGTTAAATTCATTCTTTTGATAACTTGCGGATGATCTTCCGAATCTTCAATTGTTGTCAGGAAATACGGTTTGGCAGAACCGTTTTCGGTAAAACCGGACAATTCGTTGTGATTCAGTTCCGGAAAAACATTGGCGAAAGCCGGTTCTTTGGCTGTTTCATTCAAAGCGATTTTCCAATAATAACCGAGTGAATAATTGTCCAGGGATGAATAAACGAGCGGAATTTTGCCAGTCATATCTTTGGCGATTCTCGTCGCTTCATTTTCCGTATTTTTCGCTTCGCCGGCGAGTTTTTCCGATATTTTTTTAAGCTCGGCGATTTTTTCGGTCATTCCGAAAATGGCAAAAATTGCCACAGCAATATAACCGGTGGAAAGTCTAGGAGGGAAATCGTCATCAGGTAGGATTATGAAAGGCAAGTTATTTTTTTCTGCCAGTTTTTTAATTTTTCCGCCTTTGGTGATGACGGCGAGCGACAAATTTTCTCTAATCGCTTCCTCGGCAAAAGCCAGCGTTTCCTCGGTGTTGCCGGAGTGGGAAATGGCGACAAAGAGAGTCTGTCTTTTTATATCCTCGTCCATTTTTGGCAAACCATAATCGGAAAAAACCGACAAATTATGCAATCGGCTTTCGTCTTTGATAAGCGATGCCGACAAATGAGAACCGCCCATTCCCCCTACAACCATAAATTTTTTCGGCGCAAGCTTGCCAATATTTATGATTTCCGGTTCAAATTTCAGCTGGCTAGGAAATTTTTCCAATAATTTATCCATATTTTTTAGAGGTTAATTATAACTATAGTATTATAAACCTTTAGCTCTCATTTCAAAAACGACGCAAACGACGAAAAAGACGATTTTGATCATTTGAAAAAGTTTAGAAATTCAATCGGGTCAATAGAGACGCCGTCAATTTTTACGCTTAAATGGAGGTGGGGGCTTTCGGCGTAGCCGGTCATTCCGGAAAGGCCTATTGTTTGCCCGCGGATAACCGATTGTCCTTCGATTACTGAGAGTTTTGACAGATGCATATAATAGGAAACAATACCGAAACCATGATCTATAGCGATTGTATTGCCGTAGATTTCAAATTGTTTGGCTAAGCGGACAATCCCGCCGTTTATTGCCAAGACCGAGGTGCCGACCGAAGCGCGAAAGTCGGCACCTTTATGGGTGATAGTATAACCGACTGTGTCGCGCGAATAGCCGTATGGGTCGGTGACAACAATATTTGCAAGTGGATATTGGAATTTGTTTTGCCAGAAAAGTTTTTTTACAGACCAGACGTTGTTTATCAGAAGATTTTCTTTGGACAGATTGGTGACGAGCGCGGTCGCTGCTTCTGGCGTGTTGCCTCCCAATTTTTCGGGAATGCCGAGAGGTTTTTCAATTTTTGGTCGCTCAACAATTTCTATTTTTTTATCAATTTCCCGACCATCTTCCATTTTTAATTCAATAACATATTGACCGGGCTTTTGGTTGATATCAAAACCGTAGAAAGCCGTCGGAGTTTTTTGATAATTGAAAAACCAAAGTGACTTGCCGTCGAAATAAATTTTTTGAATTTCGGCGACGGTAGCGTTTTTAACGCTTATCATTATCGGGTCGCCCTGAATAATTTTTTCCGGCGAAATGTTTATTATCGGGTCGAATGTATTTTTCTGAGCGATGTTTGTTGAGCTGGCAGAAAGGGGATTGAGTTTTTCTTTCGAGCTGTCGGTATTTTTTGTGGCGTCGCTTAATATCGTAAGTGCTGTGGCAGTTTCAGATTTTGTCGGCGCAATTTCACGCGTTTGATTTGGGTTCGTTGAGCTTGCGAAAAAAACCGGCGCGAATTTATTAATTGCGAAAAATGTTGTGGCAAAGACCGCAATAAAGACTAAAACAAAAGGCGTCTTTTTCATACTCCCATTATACATCTTTAACAAGTTAAGAAACCTGTTTTTGTTTTTTTGCTATAATATATGGGTGAAAAAAGAGAATAATGAAAAAACAGGTTCAATCGGTTACTCAAGATTGCCGGTTTATTTTGATATCGGGCTTGTCGGACTGACTGCCATAGGCCTTATTTCGCATTATCTATCGGATTTATCAGCAGTAGATATGGCGCTTATTATTCTTACTGTCGCGGGTCTTATTCCTCTTGTCATTAGCGCTGGCAAAGCTTTGTTTAAACGTGAGTTGACGATAGACCTTTTGGCCAGCGTCGCTTTGATTTTCGCTCTAATTTCTCGCGAATGGTTTTCGGCTGCTTTTATAACCCTAATGCTCGGCTCGGCCAGGCTTTTTGATCATTGGACGGAAGCTAAAACAAAATCAATCATTACTCATCTTTTAAAATATAAACCGCAGAAGGTCCGAATTCATCGTGGAGAGGGGGTGGCGGAGGAACCTCTTTCGCAAGTGAAAATTGATGATATTGTGATTGTCGAATCCGGAGACAGAATTCCGGTTGACGGCGAAGTAATTTCCGGAGAGGCGATGATAAACGAATCGTCTTTGACCGGCGAGAGCGAGCTTGTTTCAAAAAAGAAGGGCGACAAAGTTTTGACTTCTACCCTTTGCGAATCGGGCTCGCTTCAGGTTAAGACTGAGAAAATTGGCGAGGACACAACATTGTCGCGCATAATTTCTTTAGTTGAAGATGCAAGCCGAAAACGAACAAAGACAGAACGGATAGCAAGCAAATTCACCCAGTGGTATATTTTGGCGACGATTGTTGGTTCGATTGTTTTGTATTTTTCCGGTTTGTCTCCCCGAATGATTCTCTCCGTTTTGCTCGTTGTCTGCGCTGACGACATCGCGGTCGCTGTGCCACTCGGTTTTACGGCGGCGATTGCCCACGCGGCTCGCCGAGGGGTGGTGATCAAAGGTTCAAACGCGATTGAAAATCTTTCAAGATTGAAATATTTTGTAACCGATAAGACCGGCACGTTAACCTATGGTCGGCCGAAGGTTGTGGAATGTCGGGGATTTAACGGTTTTAGCGCCGACGAAGCGTTGAAAAATTTTGCTATTGGCGCTTCAAGTTCCAATCATTCCGTGTCGCGGGCGATTCTGACTCTGGCTAAAGAAAAAGGTGTTATGGTTCACGCGCCACAGGAATTTGAAGAAAAATCCGGTGAGGGTGTTATTTTTACTCACGATGGAGAGAGTGGAATTTCTGGCAGACTCAGATTTTTGGAGCAAAAGGGTGTTACTGTGCCGGCTGAAGTTTCCGAATTAGTTCACAGGGAAAAAGATTTGGGGCGAGGGATTGTTCTTCTCGGTATTAATAAAAAAACTGTCGGGATGATTTCTTATCAGGATGAAATAAGACAAGAGAGCGCCGAGATTATAAAAGAAACAATGGCGCTTGGCGTAGAGGAGTGGCATATGTTAACAGGCGATAATGAAAAAGTGGCGGCGGAAGTTGCAAAAAAACTTGGTGTTACCGATTACCATGCCAATATGACGCCGGAAGGAAAGGTGACCTTTGTTGAATTTTTGAAAAAGGAAAAGCGCGGAGTTGTCGGAATGGTTGGAGACGGGGTCAATGATGCGGCGTCTTTGGCGCTTGTAGACGTTTCTGTCGCAATGGGTGCTGGTGGAACTGACGCGGCGATAGAACTGCACGATATTTCCCTTGTTCATGATAACTTGCGCAGAATTCCGGAGATGATTCGCTTGTCTCAAAAAGCTATGAGAGTGATGAAAGAAAATTTCGGCATTTGGGCGCTTACAAATGGCGCAGGATTAATTCTTGTTTTTGCCGGTTTTATTGGGCCGGTCGGGGCGGCTACTTATAATTTTCTGACTGACTTTTTCCCGATAGGTAACGCCTTGAGACTGTTTGGTGGAGTGAAAGAAGGTAGGAAGAGGGAGATGAAATAAAAGGAAAAAGTTAAAAATTTTAACAAAGTATGGATATAATTTCTCACGGTCTTTGGGGAGGTATCGCAGTAGGTAGGCGTAGTCGGCGAAATTATTGGCTGGCGTTTTTGTTTGGAATTGCGCCAGACCTCGTTTCCTTTGGGGTTTATTTTTTGGCAATATTTCTAGGTTTGTCGCCAAGGCCGGCCTTCAGAATGGAGCCACCACAGGACAACTTTATTCCCGGTTATGTTCACTCACTCTACAATTTTTCTCACAGTCTGGTGATTTTTCTTTTGGCATTTTTAATTGTCTTTCTGATTTTCCGCCGGCCGATTTATGAGATGTTGGCGTGGGGTCTGCATATTGTGGTTGATATTTTCACCCATTCAAACGCTTTTTTCCCGACCCATTTTATTTGGCCAATTTCAGACTACCATTTCAATGGTATTCCATGGTCTCACCCGATAATTTTTATTCCCGATGTGATTTTGCTGGTGATTTTATATTTATGGTGGTATTTATACAAGATAAGAAAAAAGTAACATTATTGGTTTTTTATCGTTTTTTATAGATATATGGCAAATAAAATTAATGGCGGAATGATGTTGTTTTGGGTTGCGGTTTTAGCGATATCTGGTATGGCAATTTATTCTTCAAAAACGCTGGGCGCTAGTGTTAGTCAAAAAGGTTCTTTGCAGAATCAGATTAGTGATACTCAAAATATTCAACCAAATCAGGTTTTAGATAACGGGTCAGTTTCTACTCAGACGATTTCTAATACTTCTTCAAGTACTCATTATTCTATTAAGAGAACCGGCGGAATGGATGACGACGGGAAATTTGAGGACGATTAATTTTCTCCTTAAAGTCAGACTTCAAGGTAGGCGAGGGCAATTTTATAGATGTATAATGAATGTATGTCAGAACCATTAGCTTCAAAAATTCGCCCGCAGAAACTTGATGAATTTGTCGGACAGGAACATCTTGTCGGTCCAGGTAAACCTTTGCGAGTGGCGATAGAAAAGAAACACCTTTTTTCTTTTGTGTTGTGGGGTCCTCCCGGCTCTGGCAAGACCACACTGGCGCGAATTTACGCCAAGAGTTTGAATGCCGAACTTTTTGAATTATCGGCAGTGTCGGCAGGCAAAGACGATATTAGGAAAATTGTTGACAGTGGTCATACTTTACAACCGAAGGTTTTATTGCTGGATGAAATCCATCGTTTTAACAAAGCTCAGCAAGATTTTTTATTGCCTTACGTTGAGTCGGGCGAATTGACTTTAATCGGCGCCACAACGGAAAATCCGAGTTTTGAAATTATCTCACCCCTTCTTTCCCGTTGCCGAGTTTTTGTTTTAAATCCTCATTCCCAAGAAGAGATGAAAAAAATTATTAAGCGAACAAAATTAAAGACCAAAAAAGATGCGATTGATTGGCTTGTCAGAATGGCCGACGGCGATGCGCGACAAGCTCTTTCTGTGCTGGAAGCGACCGAAGAACTTTATGGTGTTATAACGGTTGCGAGTTTGAATGATACTATTCAATCAAAATTTGTACGTTACGATAAAAAAGGCGAGGAACATTACAATATAATTAGCGCTTTTATAAAAAGTATGCGAGCGTCTCAGGCCGATTCGGCGATGTATTATTTGGCCAGAATGCTTGAGGCCGGTGAAGATCCTAAATTTATCGCGAGGAGAATGGTGATTTTTGCCAGCGAGGATATCGGACTTGCTCAGCCGACCGCTCTTGTTGTCGCCAATCAGGTTTTTCAGGCAGTTGACATTATAGGTTTGCCGGAAGCGTCGATAAATTTGGCGCACGGCGTCGCTTATCTTTGCGGGGCAAAAAAAGACCGCTCGGCTTACGATGCTCTCCGTTCTGCTCAAGAAGATGTTAAAAAATTTGGCGCGCTTCCTATACCGCTCAAAATTCGAAACGCGCCAACAAAATTGATGAAGGATTTGGAATACGGAAAAAATTATGAAAAGTATGACAAGGAAAGTTATTTGCCGGAGAAAATAAAAAATAAAAAATATTTTAAGTGAAAGTTTTGAATTGCTTGACATTCAACCTTTTTTCTTTAACATTTAGTCTGAATATGCGTTCTTTCCTAAAAATTTTGATAGATGTGTTGTTTGGCGTTCCTGAAATTGCAGAGTTGCCCGAGGAGAAATTAATAGGCATTTCTTCAGAAGACGGTCAATTTCTTAATCGGCCGGTGCCGGAAGGGTTGATTCTAAAGTTGGCCCGTCTTCAAACCATGGCAATTAACGAATCAAAGAAGGGTGAAATACCGGACAATGACTCGTCTTCGCCACATGAAGGTGCTCAGTTTTTGGCAATTAAGGAGGATGCCACCCGTCGGGTGATTATGATCGAGCAGTTAATCGTCGAGGCCGTTCGGGAGTGTTTTCCTACGGAATACGACAGACTTGATGTGACATACTTTGTTAATCAGTTTGGTCAAATCATGTATCGCCCTGTGTCACGACAACTGTTCCTCGATTGATACAGGTTCATCTCAACGTCCTTTTAAGAGGGCGTTTTTTTTAATATCAGTCTATTGTTTTTTTAGACAGTAGGTGTAAGATGTTGCCAGTTAAGCAATACTCAAGATCCAGAGGGAATATGATAATTGAAATTAAATGGTACGTTCGGGGGCACGTGAGGAAGTTCCTTCGCAAGCACGGAGTTCGAACAAGAAAAAGGGGATTGAGGTGCGAAGATGGACGAAAACGCAAATTCTTCAAAGTTTCGAATGGGACCTTAGTGCAGTTGAAAAAGGCTGGCGTCAGATTTTCTTTGTGGGCAAGGACGCAAAAGCGACCTCGCGCTCATCAGCCGAATTGATTATATATGCGTGGCAAGCGTCACGCATTTTTTTCTAACAAAAATTTTTTTTGAGTGGTATAATATGCTTATGTTAAAGATAAAAAATCTTAATGAACTGGGCACGACATCTATTCGAAAAACAGCTTTGAAAATAGTCGAAGCCGGTCTTTTGGCGATTGACACTTCTTTAATAATAGAGAAGAAGATTAGAGTGGATGGTGACTCGGTTATTATTGACGGTGTTCCTTTCAGAACGAGTTTGAAAAGTAAAATATATTTAGTCGGTATCGGCAAATGCTCATCGGAAGCGGCCTTTGCGGTTGAGAATATTTTGTTAGATAAACTTTCCGGCGGAATTGTTCTTGATGTGCGAGAACCGGAAAAAATCGGCACTCGTGTAAAATATTATTGTGGCACGCATCCTTTCCCGTCGGAAAAAAACACATCTATAACGACAGAGATAGTGGAATTTTTAAAAAAACTTGATGAAAATGACTTGGTGATTTTTATAATTTCGGGAGGAGGTTCAACCCTACTTTGTTTACCGAACGAAGGCAATACCTGCATTGAGGAAGAGGCGATTTTAAAACAACTTTTTTCGGTCGGCGCGACTATTCAAGAAATAAACACAATCAGAAAACATATTTCTTTGGCGCGGGGCGGTTGGTTGGCAAAATACGCTTACCCGGCGAGAAGTGTTGCGTTGATTTTTTCCGATGTTCCCGGGAATAATCTGGAATTTATCGCTTCCGGTCCGACCGTGAAAGACGACACGACAGTTGAAGACGCCGGACAAATTTTGGCGAAGTATAAAATTTTAGAGTCTTGCAAGTTGGAAGGTTGTGGACTTATAGAGACGCCAAAGGAAGATAAATATTTTGAAAAAGTTATCAATGTTTTGGCGGTTTCAAATATTTTAGCTTTGGACGCTATGAAAAGCGAGGCGGAAAAATTTGGTTTTGAGGCGAAGATTTTAACCGACAGAATTGAAGGCGAGGCGCGAGAAGTGGCTAATGACATTATAAAAACTCTACACGATGAACCGAAACGAACGGTTTTGCTTTATGGCGGAGAGACGACGGTGACGGTCGATAAAAAGGGTCGTGGAGGGCGAAATGGTGAACTGGCTTTGTCGGCCTTGCGATTTGTGGAGGACGGCGAGCTTTTGATGACAGTTGCTTCTGACGGACGGGACAACGGTCCTTATGCCGGTGCGATTGCCGATAGTGATGGTCGCAAGAAAGCAGGTGAATTGAATCTTAATATAGACGAATATCTTGCCGGCCACAACGACGCGCCGTTTTTTGAACAGACTGGAGATTATTTGATGACAGGTCCGACTGGTAGCAATGTGAGCGACCTTTTGATTGCTATTAAGAATTAAAAATTATGGATAAATTATATTTTCAACATTTAGACAAGGCGGTCGAGACGGATAAGCGGTTTAAACATGTAATGGCTATTGCCCTTGACCCGCGGACTGACTATAAAGAGGGTGTAGTTCGTTGTATTACCAGCCGTGAGGGCGATGTTAGGGTTAAGGGGTATATTGACAGAAGCATTTTATCTTTTGTTAAAAGCGATTCGGCTGGGCATTTTATAATCGACGAGGAATTAAAAATAAAAAATCAGGAGGAAATCATTACAGGACTTTCCGATAAAGACCATGATTTTATCGGTCTAGAGGATCCGGATATTTGGATTGACGAAAAAACCGATTTACTCCATCTATATTTTACAATTCCGATGATTGGGAAAAAGATTAATGGAAAAAAAATTGCTAAGACTTTGATTCATCTTGGTCATGCGGTCGGAAAAGATTTGAATTCGCTTGTGATGACTGATCCGGTTTTAATATCGGACAAAGAAAGTTTATGCGCCAAAGAGTTGTCCATAGCCCCAGTCAATTCCAAAAAGGTGCGGTTGAATTTAGTGGAATCTGCCACTAGTGCCGGCGATACAGGATATTCTATCGTTAGGGTGGCAATTGCTCCTGATATGGGCAAGTCTTGGCAATTTGGCGAAACAGTTTTTCATCCGGCCGAGCATAAAATTTCTTGGATCGGGGGACATGCTTCACCGGGACCTATGTTTCCACGTGAGTTTATTGATATCGGAGAAAATAAATTACTTGGAATTATGAATGGCAGGGAAGCAGATAAAAAAATTGACGGCAGAATTATTTACGGAATTTTTTCGGTCGGTCTTTTTATTTACGATTATGAAAATGGTAAAATTGATTGGGTTTCGCCAGAGCCGTTTATTCGCGACAGTGAATCAAAGAATATAACTTTTGCCAGCCAGTTTGTGCTGACTGTAAAAGGCGAAGGGATTTTATATGCTCACGTGGACGATTCATTTGTCCGTGCTTATGATTTAAAGGCGGAAGAAATTAAAAAATTGTTAGATAGGCGCTAGGCGTTAGGAAAAAAAGTTCCAATCCGCCAGCTGGCGGACCAAAAAATTTCAATTTTAAAATAAAAAATTATTAATAATTTAATTACCAATGAATTTTATAGAGATACTCAGCATAATTTTTTTAGTCACCATTCCAATTATAGTAATTTTTTTATTAATAAAACTTTTTAAGAAAACCGATTCTGTTATAATAAAAAAATCAATAAAAGGTGGAATATTTGGGGTAATAATTTATTTATTTTTTGAAATTTTATTGTTACCGTTACCATGGATATCTAACATCACCCCATTAATTTTAAGATATTTTTTATTTCCGATTTCATATATTCATGCATATTTTTGTAACGTTGGATGTTACCCATATATTTTATTAATCATTTCGAATGGATTTGTTGTCGGATTTATTTTAGTATCTTTTTATCTTTCATATATTAAGAAAAGATAATATCTTTAAATATTTAATTAAAATTTATAATAAATAAAATATGGATAAAAAACTTGTGGTAAATTTAGCGGATGTTGGTATTGATAATGTTAATGAAGTCGGTGGCAAAAACGCTTCGCTTGGCGAGATGATAAAAAACTTAACGCCGAAGGGTATTAAGGTGCCGGGCGGATTTGCGGTGACAGCCGAAGGGTACCGCTATTTTTTACGCGAGACTAAATTGGACGAGTTTATCAAAAAAACTTTGGACGGCTTGGATACTAAAAATTTGAAGGATTTATCGGCGCGCGCTTTGAAGGTCAGAGAGGCTATTAAAAAGGGCGCGTTCCCGAAAGATTTGGAAGAAGCTATTGTCAGTGAATATAAAAAATTGGAAGGACTCCGCGGAAAAAATGTTGACGTGGCGGTCCGAAGCTCGGCGACGGCGGAAGATTTGCCAGGCGCTTCTTTTGCCGGGGAGCAGGAGACCTATTTGGGCATTCGCGGTACAGCGCAACTTCTTGTTGCCACTAAGGCAACTATGGCATCACTTTTTACCGCTCGGGCGATTTCTTATAGAGTTGATAAAGGGTTTGACCATTTCAAAGTAGCGCTTTCTGTCGGCGTGGAAATTATGGTTCATTCGGGCGAAGGCGCTTCCGGAGTTATGTTTACGATTGATACTGAATCCGGCTTTAAAGATTCAATAGTGATAAATGCTTCGTGGGGATTGGGTGAGATGATTGTCCAGGGTGAAGTGTCTCCGGATGAGTATTTGGTCGCAAAACAACTTTTAGGCAAAGCGCCGAAGCCGATTATTTTCAAAAAAGTGGGTGAGAAAGCTGACAAAATGATTTATAAGAAAAATATGATGGGTATTAGGCCTCTCAAGATTGTTAAGACAAGTCAGGCTGAAAGGCAGAGCTTTGTTCTTTCCGATGAAGAGATTTTGACGCTTGCCACTTGGGGAAAAATGATTGAGGAACATTACACGGCGAAACATAATAAATGGACGCCGATGGACACCGAGTGGGCGAAAGACGGCAAGACAGGAGAATTATTTATCGTTCAAGCGAGACCGGAGACTATTCATGCAGGACGCGATTTTTCAAAGATAAAAGAATTTATTTTAAAAGAAAAAAGCGAGGAAATTGTTAAAGGTGTTTCTGTCGGCAGTCGCATTGCAATTGGTCGGGTTCATATAATAATGAGTCCGAAACAGATCGGAGATTTTTTGCCCGGCGAAATTTTGGTGACCGATATTACCGATCCTGATTGGGAGCCGATTATGAAAATTGCCGCCGCTATTATTACCGACAAAGGGGGGCGAACGAGCCACGCGGCGATTGTTTCTCGCGAACTCGGTATACCGGCTGTTGTTGGCGCAGGTAATGCAACCAGAAAATTGAAAACCGGCGATATGATTACGGTTGATACTACTGGAGCTGAGGGTTTTGTCTATAAAGGCGAGCTGAAATACGAGGTGCGGGAGCATGATGTCAAAAAAATTCCAAAAACTAAGACAAAAATAATGATGAATATCGGAACGCCGGACACTGCTTTTGAAAAATCTTTTTTGCCTAATGAAGGCGTCGGTTTGGCGCGTGAGGAATTTATCATTTCTTCGGAAATCGGCATTCATCCGAACGCCCTTATTGAATATAGAAAATTGAGTGCAGAGTTAAAACATAAAATTGATAAGAAGACGGTAGGTTGGCGAAGCAAAACCGATTTCTATATTGATAATTTGGCTTTCGGCATTGCAAAAATCGGTGTCGCTTTTTATCCGAAGCCGGTTATTGTTCGTTTTTCCGATTTCAAAACCAATGAATATCGCACATTGATTGGCGGAGATTTATACGAGCCGAAAGAAGAAAATCCGATGATAGGCTGGCGTGGCGCTTCGCGTTATTACGACCCGAAATTCAAAGATGCGTTTAAACTTGAAGTAGCGGCGTTCAAAAAAGTGCGCGAAGAGATGGGGTTAACCAATGTCGTGCCGATGGTGCCGTTTTGTCGGACTCCGGAGGAAGGCAAGAAAACATTAGAGAGTATGAAAGAGGGTGGATTAGTTGCGAAATCAATGGGAGGCGACTGCGCCACTTATGTGATGTGCGAAATTCCATCAAACGTTTTGCTTGCCGATGAATTTCTGGCGATTTTTGACGGGATGTCCATCGGTTCAAACGATTTGACTCAACTTGTTCTTGGTTTGGACAGAGATTCGGGAATTGTCACTCATATTGCCAACGAAAATAATCCGGCAGTTAAAAAAATGATTGCCGAAATAATCGCCACTTGCAAAGCTAAAGGAAAATATATCGGCATTTGCGGACAAGCGCCAAGCGACCACAAAGATTTCGCTCTATTTTTAGTTGAGCACGGCATAGAATCAATGTCTCTTAATCCTGATACTGTTGTGGCGACTACGGTTGCGATTGCCGAGGAGGAGGGTAAGATGGGGAAGTAATCAAGGTTTTAAATGATAAAACAAAATTACCACTTTCATTTTAGGTGTTCTGATTTTCCTCTGGTTGTTTCAGAGCTTTCCTGGAATAGCCATAATAATTATGGTCAATTTGAGTATGTTATTTTGCAAGAAAGAGATCTTATTACAGCTTATTGTTCTGATATTGGTGTAAAAGATCAATATAATTTCGGCAAAGATAATTTGTTTGGAGTAAAAGAAATTGAAAAAATTTTCCAGAGAATAAAAAATCTAGATGACAAAATTATAAATTTTGATTTTAACGTTGATGAAAAAAAAGAAGGTGTTGAAATAAGTAAGGAAGAATGGAAATCTTTTTACAATCAATTTAGGGTAATTGCAATTAATTTTGGAGAGGTTTATTTTATTATGGAATCAATGACTCTTGCTCCGCTAGCTGAATTTGTAGAGAAGATATGTGAACGAGAGGGTTTATCACAAGATCAGTTATTGCACAACATATCCTTAGCTAAAAATTTATCAGAGGAGGAAAAAAGATTGGTCGGGTTTTTGAATAGATTAGGTAATGAAAAACTTTTGCTTCATAAACATATTGAACCAGTATTTATTACTCTGTTTAAGTTCTATAATTTTATTGCTAAGGATAAAGGCATTTCTTCGGATAAAATTTTAATGATGACGGATCAAGAAATAAATAAATTTTTTGAAACAGGGGAGGTAAACAGTCAGGTGTTAGAGGACCGTTCTCATGGAGTTGTGATTATTACTGGCAGAAAAGATTCTGTATTTAAAATTTATAGTGGGGAAGAATATGAGAAATGGAAAAAATTTTTAAAACCAGATTTCAATGGTGATATAAAAGGCACAATTGCTTGCCGTGGGAAAATAATAGGGAAGGTTAGCTTACATTTAGGCTGGATTAACGCTATAAAAGTTCCTGCAGGTAATGTTTTAGTTGCAGGTATGACAAATCCGCAAATGGTTCCTTTTATTAAAAATGTAGCAGCAATTGTTACTGATGAGGGAGGATTGACTTGCCACGCCGCTATTATTTCACGTGAGATGAAAATCCCATGTATTGTTGGAGCTAAGGTTGCCACACAAGTTTTGAAAGACGGAGATTTGGTTGAAGTTGATGCGAATAAAGGAATTGTAAAAATTATCAAAAGAGCGGGGAGTTAGCCCGAGTCTTAATTGCTTGGTTAATTTTTCCATATACACAATTTATAAACGGTCGTGGAGAGATTATGTATTAGGTTTATTATTTATATAATATAATTTGTATATGGGGGAACTGGAAAATAGCGCAAAAATAAAAAGAAGAAAACGAAATGTCAGAAAATTTATTTTACAAGCAGTGGCAACTGCTGGTGTTTTAAGTGTGGCGGCGGTTGCTCCTGGAGTTGTTGGCGCTATGGCTAAACTCGGAATAATTCCAACCAAAAGACAGAAAGAAATTGTCAAAAGATCCCGACAAAGATTGGTAGAAAAAGGCCTGCTTGAATACAAAAATAAAACATTGCGACTGACAAAAAAAGGAGAAGCAACCTTGCGTGTAATATCTGTCGCCGATTTCAAATCTGCGAAGCCGAAGAAATGGGATCGGAAGTGGCGAGTTTTAATTTTTGACATTAAGGAATATCACCGAAGTTTGCGCGATAAAATCAGAAGAACATTAAACAGTATAGGTTTTGTTCATTTACAACATAGCGTTTGGATTTATCCTTACGACTGCGAAGATTTAATCACGCTACTAAAAGCAGATTTTAAGGTCGGAAAGGACCTGTTGTATATGATTGTTGATGAGTTGGAACACGATATGTCGTTAAGAAAGAGTTTCGGTATAAAATAGGTGTGATATAATTTCAATATTGTCAGTATAATATTGTCCTTATGAAAAAACTAAATCTGAAGGGGTTAGCAATTATTTTTCTTTTTTTATTTTGTTTGCTTACTCCTACCCGTTCCGAAGCGGCAGCGTTGGTACCATATTTTGATGTGTCTGTAACAAAAAACGTCTTAGACGGTGACGGGGTTTTTGATTTTAACTATATCGTTCACTCTTCCGGTTCTTTATCTGACTCGGCTGATTTTAATATAGAAACTGTTGGCGGTTCCGGTTCCTATTTTATGGAAAGGGCTCTTGGATCTGGATCTAGGGTGGAATTGACTGAGAAATCACTTTCAGGCTGGCAATTTGACAGTGTATCTTGTACGAGCACTAATCCCAACATAACGTTTGAACAAATTAGCAACGGGGTCTTGATTCACGCAGAGCCTTACAGCGCGATTTCTTGTGTTTTTAATAATTCAAAAAAGAGCGCTGTTAACCCTGTAATCATTATACCCGGAATTTTAGGTTCTGCTGAGAAAAATAAGCAATGGGTAATAGATCCTATCTTGCATGTTTATGATAATTTGATCGACACTCTGAAGGCCAATGGTTATGAAGAAGGGAAGACGCTTTTTACTTTGCCTTATGATTGGCATAATTCAAATATGGTAACAGAGACCTTATTGCGCAGCAAAATTGATGAGGTTGAGAATATTTGCGGGTGCAACAGGGTGGACATTATCGCTCACTCAATGGGCGGTTTAGTGGCGCGATATTATGTTCAGTCACCTTTATATAAACACGATGTGGACAAACTCATTTTCCTCGGTACACCACATTTAGGGGCACCGAAAGTGTATTTAACGTGGGAGGCAGGAGAAGGTGCTGGTGACACGGCTGATTGGGCATTAAAATCTTTTTTCTCTAAAGAGGCAAAAAAAGCTGGTTATGGAAATATTTTTGACTATATCAGAAATAATGTTCCATCTATAGAACAATTACTACCAGTTTACGATTATATTAAAATAAAAAGCTCGGGTGAGATAATTAAGTATCCGGAGGATTATCCAAGAAATTATTTTCTAGAAAATTTAAACAATAATGTTTCAGCTTTATTGAATTCTGGAGTCAGTTTATATGATTTTGTCGGTAATACGGGAACGAGCACCATAGATCTAATCAGGGTTGCTTCTTCTACCGATTCTGTTTTATGGGCAGACGGTATGCCTGATGGTTTTTATGATAAAAATTCTACCGATAATGGTTTGGAAAGAGGTCTCGGAGACGGGACTGTGCCTATAAATAGCGCCAGTTTTATTAATTCAAATCTGACGAAGATAAATTATGCCCACACGGATTTGCCGACGGGGACCGAAGGACAAATTTACAAAATACTAACGGGCAAAGACGCGGATTCCCTAGTTCTCAAGTCGCATATTCCGAATTTTATTTTAATTATAAAAATACTCTCGCCGGCTGACATTCAAGTTGTAGCGCCGGACGGTAAGGTTATAGGTAAGGATTTTAATACAGCCACAGAGATGAATGAAATCCCCGGAGCGTTTTATTCCGGTTTTAATAATGATGATGAATATGTAACTATACCAGATCCTTTGCCTGGCGAATATATAGTAAAAACGATCGGCACAGGCTCCGGAGCATATACGGTTTCTAGCAGTCTTATATCAAATGAAAAATTGGATAATGTGGATGTCGTTGGTACGACCAAACCAGGATTTGAAGCTGATGTTTCTGTGAATATTTCCAATGGTAATGAACTTAAGGTTTCAACTCCAGATGCTCAAGCCATAACTCCAGACTCTGTCATTGCTGATGTAGAGCAATCTTATATGGTCGGTTTAATAAAAAAGAAAAATATAAAAGATTTCTTGGTCCGACAAATTGAGAAAATGGTTAAGATTGAGACAAAAATTAATAAGATCAAAAGTAAGCCAAAAGACGACGGAAGGCTTTCCAAGAAGGTTGACCAATTTACTGTTAAGGTGGATAAAGTTTTGGCTAAGGCGCTTGAAAAAGAGTTAAAATTGTATCTAAAAGGAGGATTAATTGATCAACAGGCTTATGATTTAATCAAAAATGATCTTGAATTATTAATGTTAATTTATTAAAACATGAAGATTCTAAAGAATGTGGGGGGTTATTTTATTATTCTTATGCTATCTTATTTTACAGCTAGTCCACTTGGAAAATTATTATTTCCTTCGGCTTATAGCGCAAGCTTTTCTAGTTTTGCCGTACCAGAGTATTGGTATTATTTTTCAATCGGGGCAGTATTATCTTACATATTTTTCCTCTTTTTATTGTTCACGGCCTTTGGCGGTCCTGGTAAATATTTGTGGTCAGGATTATTGTCTGTTCCTGCTTTAGCTTTCTCGTTATATTTTGATCCATTGCATATATACTTTCCTATTGCTCTTGGTATAATCGGATGGATGATTGGTATAGGAATTGCTAAAATTATTCATTATTACAAGAAATAATAAGTTAAAATATGAAAATTGGATTTTTTGGCGCAAAGCCGTGGGAAAAAGAATATATTGAATCGTGCAAGGCAAAAATGCCGGATGTGGATCTTGTGTTTATCGACGAAGTTTTAGACGAAACTCATATACCCACGGAAAATAATTTCGAGACAATTTCTGTGTTTGTTGATTCAGTTATCACAAAAAAAGTTCTTGAGAATATGCCTGAATTGAAATTTATTGCTACCCGTTCAACTGGCTTTGACCATATTGATTTAATCGCTTGTAAAGAAAGAGGGATTAGCGTTTCTTCGGTTCCGAGTTATGGCGAGAATACTGTAGCTGAGTACGCTTTTGGCCTGCTTTTGACAATCTCCAGAAAAATTTATGACGCTTATGATCGCATACGAGAAACGAATAATTGGAGTTTTGACGGTTTACAAGGATTTGATTTGATGGGTAAAACAATTGGGGTTGTCGGGACTGGAAAAATCGGCCGACACGCAATTAAAATTGCCAATGGTTTTGGAATGAAAGTGATTGCTTATGACCCCTACCCAAACAAACAAGCAGAAAAAGAATTAGGTTTTGAGTATAAGACTCTCGAGGAAGTTTTGAAAGAGAGTGATGTGATAACTTTGCATGTGCCATATTCTAAAGAAACACACCATTTAATAGATGTAGAGAGTTTGGCGGTGATGAAAAAAGGCGCTGTTTTAATTAATACCAGTCGGGGGGCGGTTGTAGATACGGAAGCGTTGGTTAAGGCTTTGAAATCCGGGCAGTTAGGAGGTGCGGGTATTGATGTTTTTGAAGAAGAGGGCGTGATAAAAGACGAAATGGATTTTCTTGTTGAGGGCAATATAAGTGGTCATAATTTGAAAACTATTATCGCTGACCATATTTTGGTTGATATGCCGAATGTTGTTGTCACGCCACACAATGCTTTTAATACAAAAGAAGCCCTTGTCAGAATCTTGGACACAACAATTGACAACATTTCCGGCTATTTGAACGGAAAGTTAATAAATGAGGTGAAGTAACGTGTAAATTCTAATCAATTGATTTTTGAAAATTAAAATTTTTTATGTCAATAATTAAAGAAATCTCAGGGAAAATAATTTTAGATTCCAGAGGGGATGGAACTGTTGAAGCGCATATAGTTTTTGAGAGCGGGGCGGTCGGTATTGCTTCGACGCCGAGTGGAAAAAGTAAAGGTACTCACGAAGCGTTTACACTTCCGCCGGAAAGAGCTGTGGAGATTATAAACGGCGAACTGGCCGAAACTTTTCGAGGGAGAAGATTTGCGACTCAAAGAGATTTTGATTCGGAGCTTATTAATCTTGACGGCACAGATAATAAGTCGAGAATTGGTGGTAATACCACAACAGCGCTTTCGGCCGCTTTTGCCAAGGCAAGCTCCATAAGTGAACATCTCCCCCTTTTTAAATATTTTAGCGAGTCGCTCGGTCAAAATATTCCTCATGGCAAGTTGCGTCTTTTTGCCAATATGATTGAGGGTGGATTGCACGCAGAAAATAATTTACGGTTTCAAGAACATTGGGCGATACCGAAGGCGGTTTCTTTTACCAGTCAAGTTGATATTGTAAATAGTTTTTTTAAAAAGCTTGGCGAAGAATTACAGAATCTTTTCCCGGAAGCCAAAATCTTTTTCAGTGACGAGGGTAGTTATTCTTTAAATTTTGAAAGTGAAGATATTCCTTTTTCAATTATGATGAAGTTGCGCGAGAAACTCGGACTTATGTTGAAGATTGATTTTGGAATGGATGCGGCGGCAAGTGATGTAAAAGGCGAACCTCTTGAATTGGCAAAGATTTACAAAGAATGGCATCGCAAATTCGGTCTGATTGCCATTGAGGACCCTTTTAGCGAGGAGGATTTTATTGACTTTCATAGATTGCACGGTGAGTTGCCGGAGGTAACGATTATTGGCGATGATTTAACAACTACAAATGTTTCGCTTATGGCAAAGGCTAATAAGAATTTGAGTGTGGATGGAATTATTATCAAACCAAATCAGATCGGCACGATTACGGAAGCCTTGGATGCGGTAGCACTTGCTAGAAAATATGGTTGGCAAGTGGTGGTATCTCACCGAAGCGGGGAAACAATGGATGATTGGATAGCGGATTTCGCGGTTGGTTGCGGAGCTGACGGCTTTAAGTTGGGGGCGCCTTCAAAACCGGAGAGACTTGTTAAATATAATCGCTTGTTGCAGATTGAGAAAGAAATTGCTAATCTCTAAATATTATACGGATTATTGAGTAAGATTATGATTAAAAAAACAATCAAAATTTTAATACTTTCTATTTTAGCAGTATTACCGGCGCCG
>JAKAHN010000001.1 GCA_021814895.1 bacterium | reverse complement strand
GGGCGAGTTTATGAAGCGGTTATGCCTCTTAAAATAGACGGTTCTTATGAAGCGGCTGCTAATGCTTATGAGCAGGCGACAAAATACGCGCCCTTAGATCCGTCTATTTATTTGATGCTTGCTCGGTTGGAATATACAAGGGGAGATAATGCTAAAGCCAAAGAATTCATCACTAAGGCGCTTAATCTAAAACAAAATTATACCGATGCTATATTCTTGCTTGCGCAAATTCAAATTAAAGAAGGGGATTCTGTCGAGGCTATAAAATCTGTCAGCGCTGCATCAATCCTTTCGCCAAACGACCCGACTATCTTTTTCCAATTAGGTTTGTTGCAGTTTAATACAAAAGATTATAAAGGCGCGGTTGCTTCTCTAGAGAAGTCAATTGCTCTTAGCCCACAATATGCCAATGCTAAATATTATCTTGGCTTGGCTTATGAAAAATTAGGAAGAGAAAAAGACGCAATCGCTCAGTTTACGGACTTAAAAAAAACCAATCCAAACAACAAGGAAATTGATTCAATTCTGCAAAATTTAAAAGACGGCAATGCCCCGCTATCCAGTTCAAGTTCTTTGGATAAACGAACCACTCCGCCAATTAATGAAAAAAGCGCTTCCTCGGAATAGTAAATAAAACAGCGGTCTTTGAGTGGCAGAGATCGACAAAATAAATGGTAAAGCGTTTACTAGCCTTATTTAATAAAGAGATAAGCGGACTCCATGAGGCCGCTTATCTCTTGGCGACTTTTGCTTTTCTTTCTCAAATTTTAGCTTTGATTCGAGATCGCCTATTGGCTTATCAGTTTGGAGCCAGCCATCTTCTTGATATTTACTACGCCGCCTTTAGAATACCAGATTTTATTTTTATCTCCATTGCCTCAATGGTTTCAATTTCTGTACTAGTTCCTTTTTTGACCGAGCGTTTTGTAAACAACAAAGAAAATGTAAAAAGTTTTATTGACCAGACTTTTTCTGTCTTTTTCTTTGCGATTTTTGCTGTGGCTGCGATCGTTTTTGTTTTTGACCCTTATATTGTGCCGAAAGTTTTACCGGGTTTTGCCAATGACCCTCTTTTGCCGGACTTGATTTTAGCAACCAGGATTTTACTTTTATCGCCGATTCTATTAGGTATTTCAAATTTCTTTGCCAGCATTACTCAACTTTATAACAGATTTTTTCTTTATGCTACCAGCCCGATTGTTTATAATATAGGAATAATTTTTGGCATAATCGTTCTTTATCCGATTTTTGGTTTGCCCGGTTTAATGTTTGGTGTGACGATTGGCGCCTTCCTTCATCTTTTTATTCAGGTGCCGTTTATCGTCAGTCAAAAAATGTTCCCGAAAATTCTGTGGAAAGTAAATTTCGGAAGTATAAAAAGAGTGGTATTGTTGTCTTTACCTCGTACCTTAACTCTTTCTTCAAACCAAATTGCCACTTTTTTTCTTATAGCCCTCGCTTCTTTGATGTCAACCGGTTCAATTGCCATTTTTAATTATTCATTCAATCTTCAATCAGTTCCGCTTGCCATCGTCGGCGTCAGTTATAGTTCTGCTGCTTTTCCAATGCTGTCACGATTGCTCTCAGGCGGTCAAAAAGGGAAGTTTTTGGAACATATGATTATCGCCACTCGCCATATAATTTTTTGGTCAATACCGATAATGGTTATGTTTATCGTCTTGCGGGCGCAGATTGTCAGAGTGATTTTAGGTTCCGGCCAATTCAGTTGGTCTGACACTCGTTTGACCGCCGCAACTCTGGCTATTTTTGTTTTATCACTTGTTCCACAAAGTCTGCTTTTACTTTTTGTAAGAGCTTATTACTCAGATGGCCGAACTTGGAAACCAATGGTTATAAACCTTATATCTTCCACTCTGATTGTTGTTTTTGGATTTATAATGATTCATTTCTTCAATACTTTTTTAACCTTCAAATATTTTATTGAATCGCTTTTCAGAGTAGCTGATGTCCCGGGTACAGCAGTTTTGATGTTGGCTTTGGCATATTCAATCGGCGTGACAATAAATATGATTATTCATTGGGTGGCTTTTGAACACGATTTCAAAGGTTTTACTAAGGCAACAATTACGCCCTTCTGGGAGGTTTTTTCCGCGTCTGTTATCGGCGGATTTTTAACTTATAATTTTTTAGATTTTTTCGGTGGCATTTTCAATCTGGATACTTTTGTCGGGATTTTCTTGCAAGGTTTTGTTGCTGGTATTATTGGAATTACCGTCATTGTGGCTATTTTAAAACTTTTAAAAAATGAAGAGCTAAAAGATGTTTGGAAAACGCTTCATCATAGGATTTGGAAAGCTGGAGCTGTTGCTCCGGACGTAGACGTTGAAAGACTCTGATTCACTTTGCTGTAATTGACAGTGCTGTCATTAAGTATAGACTCTAAAAAGAAAGATAGTTGCGACATTATGGAAACAATCTTACCTAGTGAAGGTAAATCGGTTTTACAGGAGAAACTTTTGAATGAACTGCAGAAGTGTTATCCGACAGTCGAGGTGTTATTGGTTGTTGTCCACGACAGTAAGTGGTGGACGGTCAATGTTTTTTTGCCAGAGTCAGATGCCGACGAGGACGAGTTTGGTTCACTAGTTGGTAACTGCCAATACCTTTTGGGGCAATTTTGGTCAAACGGGTTCTGTCTTCCAAGACCCTGCAAGGGTAGGAAAATCGTAGGGGATAGAAAGGGACCAAGACACTTTTTCACCGCCTGGTTGCCGATTCCACCCGCGAGGAAGGTGGAAGATTTTTGGCCACAAAAGGTGAATGGTCACCGATAGCTCAATCACGAGCTATTTTTTTTGTATAAAATTAAAATAGTCAGCTTTCCAACAATGGATTTCGATGTTATATTTTTTCCCATGACTTTAGAACATATTCGCAATTTCAGTATCATAGCCCACATTGACCACGGTAAAAGCACTTTGGCCGATAGGATGTTGGAGATTACCGGTACGATTGAAAAAAGAAAAATGCAGGCGCAGGTGTTGGACAATATGGAGCTTGAACGCGAGCGCGGGATTACTATCAAAATGACTCCTGTGCGGATGAAATATAAACCAATTACCAACCACCAACCGCTAATCACTGAAAATCAAAAATTTTTTGATGATAAGTTATTAGTTATAAATGATGAGTTATTAAACTCAACGTATACATTAAATTTAATTGATACTCCCGGACATATTGACTTCTCGTACGAAGTTTCCCGCGCTCTTAAGGCTGTTGAGGGTTCTATTCTTTTAGTCGATGCTACTCAAGGGGTTCAAGCTCAAACTCTGACCACTCTTCAAATGGCTCGCGATGCCGGAATCGTTATCTTGCCGGTTATAAGTAAGATTGATTCACCGCTTGCTCGAACAGCGGAAGTAAAGACGGAAATTTCCAAATTGCTCAGTTGCCCTGAGTCTGACGTTTTAGAAGTGTCCGGTAAGACCGGGGATGGTGTGCCAGAGCTTCTAAATGCCATTATAAAGCGGGTTCCACCACCAAGAGAGGATTTTGCCGGCAGTAACAGTTTTAGAGGCTTAATTTTTGATTTTCAGTATTCAAATCATACGGGCGTTATTGTTTATGTGCGTGTTTTTGAAGGTGAAGTAACCAAAGGCGACAATCTTTTGTTTGTTGCTGCCAATGAAAAGTTTTCACCGATTGAAGTTGGTATTTTTACCCCGGAACAAAAACCCATTGATAAGATTTCAGCAGGTGAAATCGGTTATATCATTACCGGAATAAAGCGTCCCGGTATCGCTTCGGTTGGAGACACGATAACTCTCGCCAAGAAACCTCTTTCCGCTCTGTCGGGCTATATGACACCTAAACCTGTTGTTTGGGCTTCTCTTTATCCGGAAAATCAGTCTATTGGCGGAGGTAAGACTGGAGGCGACGACTGGAATTTGCTCCGTCAAGCGCTTGAGAGATTAAGACTTTCTGACTCGTCTTTCGCTTTTGAAGAAGAATCATCCGGAATTTTGGGAAGAGGTTTTCGTTGCGGTTTTTTAGGAATGCTTCATTTGGAAATAATCACTGAGAGACTGAAAAGGGAATTTGGTTTGAAGTTAATAATTACCACGCCGTCGATTCGTTATGAAGTTTTTGAAAAAAGAGGAAAAAAAACCACGGTGTTTTCACCGGCTCTTTTCCCTGAATTCGGAATGGTGGAAAAAGTTTTTGAACCTTGGGTTTCTTTGAAAATTATCACTCCTCCCGATTATCTTGGAAGTATAACAAGATTATTGTACGACCATGAAGCGGTAACCGGAGCAACCGGCGATTTTGGAGAACACAGGACTTCTGTTGAAGCGGAAATGCCACTTCGGGAATTGATGCGAGGTTTTTTTGACGAGTTGAAAAGCGTTTCTTCAGGTTTTGCCTCTTTATCGTATTCAATAATGGAAGAAAATCGCGAAGCGGATGTTGTCAGGTTGGATATTTTGGTTGCCGATGAAATCGTGCCGGCTTTTACGAAAATTGTGTCGCGAAGAAAAGTGGAAGAAGAAGCTAAAAAATCTGTTGAGAAGCTTCATGAAATTTTACCGCGACAACTTTTCACTGTTAAAATTCAAGGTCAGGCAATGGGCCGAATAATTTCTTCCAAAGCGCTTACCGCTTTAAAGAAAGATGTCGCCGGTTATCTTTATGGCGGAGACCGAAGTCGGAAAATGAAATTGTGGAAAAAGCAAAAAGAAGGAAAAAAAAGATTAAAAGACCGCGGTAGTGTTGAAATACCGCAAGACGTTTTTGTGAAAATGATGAAAGAGTAAAATCTGGCTTCGTTCTAAAACAGTTACTAGTTCAGTTAAAATCGGATAGCTGGAAAATAGAGTAAGATCATACTTACCGCCACTAAAATACAGACCGCTGTCCAAAAGAAACGAAACCATTTTTTATTATGTTTTCCAAACATGATTGTTTATTATGATTGTTTAATGTAGTAATATATAGAGATTATAGCTAATTTTTCAGAATAAATAAAGTGATAAGAGAAAGTTTAAAAACAAGGAGTTTTTTTTGGCGAAAAACCTTTTACTTATTTATCGTTTTGATACTAACTGTTCTTTCTGGTCTTTTGGTTTATTCAAATTGGAAGATTTTTCAAAGATTAAGGGCTAGTATTAATTTTCGCCAAACCGCTGAGATAAACTTGAAAGATGAAACAAATAGGGAAGCAGAACTAAGCGCTAAGGTTGCAAAATTGCAAACCGAAAGTGGTTTGGAAAAAGAAATTCGGGAGAGATTTCCGGTTGCCAAACCGGGCGAAGAAGTGATAATGATAATATCGGACAATAACGAGGCTACTTCCGTAACAGCTTCTCAACAAAAAATGAGTTGGTGGCAGAAGCTTTTCAATCGATTTGGGTTATAGAAAGTTGATTTAAGAAGTAATGCGGGTATGGTTTAGTGGCAGAATGCGACCTTCCCAAGGTTGAGACGCGAGTTCGATTCTCGCTACCCGCAAAATATATTCGCTTCGCTCATTATTTTGCGAGGTGAGAAACTCGTGGGACGAGTTTCGACTATAAGTATAATAACTATTAGGGAATTAGCAGTTACAAGTTAAATGTTATATGTTCCACTGTAAAAAAATGTATTGCGCGGATTGTTTTATGCGTTATAATAATGAACCATTATAAGTTAATAAAAAAACAATATGGCTACAAAAAAGGTCTCAATTTATTCAACCCCCACTTGCGTTTATTGCAATATGGCAAAGGATTTTTTCAATGAAAACGGTGTAAAATATGAAAATTTTGACGTAGCATCCGATGTTGCTAAAAGAAAGGAAATGATGGAAAAGAGCGGTCAATTAGGCGTGCCAGTTATTACCGTTGGGGACGAATTAATTGTAGGTTTTGATGAGGGAAGATTGAGAGAACTTCTGGAAATAAAATAGCTGTTAGCTATTATTAGCTGTTAGAAAATAAAGTTTGCCCCCGTCCTATTCCCGTGGCAAACTGACGGGGTATTCTGACCGCTTCCAATAAAGATAACAAAACCTTGAAGCTATTAGCTTCAAGGTTTTGTTATTTTGTGATAAGTTATAAGTTGTAAGTTTGATAGCGCCCTTATAGTTAAATGGATATAACAACTCCGTCCTAAGGAGTAGTTGTAGGTTCGATTCCTACTAAGGGCAAAAGTGAAGCTTTTGACCGATAGAAAGCGCGGGGCGCTTTCGTGTAGGAAGCGAAGCCTCATTGAGCTTTTTTGCGAGTCCGTAGGACGAAGCAAAAAACCAATGAGGGGACTGAACCTGTAAGATTCGATTCCTACTAAGGGCATTTTTTCAACATAAAAGACTATTTTTCTTTATAAAATTTTATGTTATATTATACCCATGTCACCGGAGGAAAAACAGTTACTTGAAAAGGTTTCTGATCAAGTAAACGAAAATAATAAAATTTTAAGGTCTATGCGTCGGAGCCAGCGTGTCGGCGTTGTTTTAAGGGTATTTTATTGGCTTTTGATAATAGGGCTTTCTCTTGGCGCTTTTTACTTTATCCAACCGTATATAGATATGTTAAAAAATATCACTAACGGCAATGCGGGTCAGGCATTAAGTCAATCGGCAAGCGACAGTATAAGTAATTTGTTGAAAAAGTTATAAAATAACTTAGTAAGTTTTTTAAATGCTTGGGTAGCTCAGTTGGTAGAGCATTCCCCTGAAGAGGGAAGGGTCACCAGTTCGAACCTGGTCCCAAGCACCAATAAGCATCAAAAAACCGGGGTCACCGGTTTTTTGATGCTTAAAGTTAATTCGTTTTTACTTTCAGTTTTGTTTCGCGGTGTTTATCTAATTTTGGCAATTTAATTGTCAATAAACCGTGTTTCTCGCTTGCTTCGGCGCCCTCAACATCAATCTCTTGAGGAAGAAGGACTGAACGGGAAAATGAACCCCAGTATAATTCACGGTTAAAATAATCTTCTTCAGAAACTTCTCTTGTTTCTTCACGATGACCATGAATAGTAACCATATCGCGCGTAATAGATATATCCAACTCTTCAGGCTTAACTCCAGCTGTGATTGTCTTTATGATGATATCATCGGGAGTTTGGTATAGGTCAACAGTGAGTTGACCTTCTTCTTCAGCTACTTCTTCAGCCCACTGAGATTGTGAGCTTTTGCCACCGCGTTCTTCTTTAATAGAAATTTTTCTTTCGGGTAATTCATCACGATCAATTCTATCCGGTCTTTCCGGCCGAACACCTGTCAATCTTTCAAAAAAACTTCTTTTGTCTTTTGACATATTTTATTATTAACGGCGAAGCAAATAAAAATATTACCTCGCGTTAAATTTACTTTTAAAAATTCTAATTACTAATATTATATTATATATTTGATAAAAAGTCGCGCGGTTAAAAATGTTTTTTTAAATGGCGGATGTTTATAATCTGGGAAAATTTTTGATTCTTTTTACTTTTTCAAACGCTATAAGAAGGAGAGTAATCAAAACCCAGACGAAACAAAAAATAACAAAAGTCCCTCCACCAGTGCTTTTAATTATAAAATAGTTGAATAACGAGTGCAATCCGACGGCAACACCAGTGCCTATCACCAGATATACCATTCTAACAAAACGGCTTTTATAAAAGCTGTAAGCCATAAATAAACCTATCGTGCCTGAAGCTAGTACATGAAGAAGCGAAGCGCCTATAAATCTTAAGTTTCCGGTGATTATGCCGGAGATAATATTTTCATTAATGCTGGAAATTAAGAACAAGGTATTTTCAACTGCCACAAAACCAAGAGCGGTGGTAATAAGATAAATCATAGGGTCAATCGGTTCGTCGCAATTTTTATTATGAAGTCCGGCAAAATAAGCGCCAGCTAATTTCAAAATCTCTTCAATTGTCGCCCAAGCCACCACTAAAGCAAAAGTGCTTTGGGTGAATTGCTGGATGTAACGTTCGGTTTGCAGGGCGATGAATACCACTGCCATGCCTAACAAAAATGCCAGCATTATCAGCCGACGCGGTTCTGGATGGAGACGATCTTCGTGAAGCCAAAACCAAAGCCAAAGCAGGGCTGGCAGAATTCCGCCTAAGAGAGCGAGGGTTAATGTTTGTGCTGGAATCATGAGGTTAAATTAAAAATTAAAATATCAAAATGTAAAATTTCAATGTAAAATTAAAAAATTGTCCCCACCTATTATTGCTCCAAATTTACCAGCATCCTTTTTTTTCGGGAAAATTTATTTTTTCCATAATTAATTATTACAGCTACAAAATTTTAAATTGTCATTTAACATTTGACTCCGTCGGCCATTTTTGAATCATCAACATATTTTCCCTCGATGGTTTTTTCCATAATTGCCAAATTTCTTCAGTGACAAAAGGAATGAATGGGTGAAGACAGAGTAAAATATTTTGCAGAGTGTTTAGAAGAAATTGTTTTCTGGAAAAAATTTCTGCCGACGTTCCGGATTCAAAAATTTTTTTGCTTTCCTCAAGTATTTTATCAGCAAAACTGTGCCAGGTATAATGATAAAGTTTTTCGGCAGAAATATAAAAACGGAAATTGTCCATATCGGAAGTTATATCAACAAGCAAAGCGTTTAGTTCTTTTTTAAGAGCCTTATCGGCTTCGTTATATTTTTCAAATTTTTCATCAAGCGTTACCCCTTCTGTATTTTCCAAAATAAACCGTGAGATATTCCAGATTTTATTGGCAAAATTTTTATAAGCTCTGATCTTGTCTTCGGAGAGGGCGAGGGAAGTCCCGGGGGTATTGCCGACAACCATACCCATTCTGAAGGCGTCTGTGCCGAATTTTTCGGTCAAATCAAGCGGATTGATGACATTACCCTTACTTTTACTCATCTTTTGCCCTTTGGCGTCCAAAACCATACCATGCATGTAGACAGTGTTGAATGGCAGTTTTCCGGTAACATAAAGTCCAAGCATAATCATTCGTGCGACCCAATGAAAAATATCGCCGGCAGTTTCTAAAACATTTGTCGGATAAAAAGTTTTGAAATCTTCGCTGTCCGGATAATCGAGCGTGGCAAAAGGCCATTGTCCGGATGAAAACCAGGTGTCAAAAGTGTCCTTGTCTTTTCTAAGTTTGCCACCGCATTTTTCACATTTTGTTATTTTATTATCCAAGTCAACGAAACCTAACTCGCATTTGTCGCAAATTTTTGCCGGGATCGGAATACCCCAAACAATTTGTCGGGAAATGTTCCAGTCAATGATATTTTCCAGCCAATGAGTGGTGATTTTTTTATAATGCTCGGGAATATAAACGACTTCGCCGGCGTTAATTTTTTCCAAAGCTTTTTCCGCCAACGGTTTCATTTTAACAAACCACTGATTTTGGATTTGCGGTTCTATCGTTGTTCCGCATTTATAGCAAGTGTGGACGACGTGTTTGTAGTTTTCGTCTATTTTTTCAAGCAAACCTTTGCTTTTTAATTTTTCAATAATAAGCGGACGGGCTTTTTTGATATGCATACCGGCAAATTCGCCGGCAATCGGCAGAAGTTTGCCTTGCTCGTCTATGACCTGCTCTTTATCAAGCCCGTGGCGATTGGCGATTTCGAAGTCAACCACGTCGTGCCAAGGGGTGATAGTCATTACGCCGGTGCCAAATTCCATATCAACAGCTTCGTCTTTTACGATCGTGGCGGTAATCGGACCATTAATCCATTCTAATTTAATTTTTTGACCGTCTGTATACTCTGCGTACCTTTTATCATTCGGGTGCATTACGACATATTTGTCGCCGAATTTTGTTTCCGGACGGGAAGTGGAAATTATAAAAGGCCCGTATTTCAAATAATAATACGGCTCAATTTTTTCTTCATCTTTAATTTCAATGTCGGCAAAAGACGTTTGGTGCTTTGGACACCAGCTTATAATTCTCTTACCGCGATAAAGCAATCCGTCGTTGGAGAGTTTTTTGAAGGTCTGGTAAACAGTTTTTACAATATCAGGATCAAGAGTAAATTTTTCCCGAGACCAATCGCAAGAAGCACCCATTTTCCGGATTTGCGATTTTATATTGGCGGAATTTGTCAAAGTGAAGTCAAGAATTTCCTCATAGAGTTTTTTGGGCTCAATTTCAAAACGGCTCCGACCTTCTTTTTCCAATTTTTTTTCATAAACGACTTGAGTTTCAAAACCGGCGTGGTCAAGTCCAGGAAGCCAGAGAGTTTTATGTCCGCGCATTCGTTTGTAGCGAGTAATGATATCTTCGATTGTCATAACCAAACCATGGCCGGCATGAAGATTGCCGTTGGCGTTGGTGGGAGGCATTATAATACAGAAGCTTTTAGTTTTTAGCTGTGAGCTGTTAGGGTAAGAAAAATCCGGAGAGAAAGCCCCGCTATTTTCCCACATCTTGTATATCCGTTCCTCGGTTTCTTTTGGATTATAAGGTTTTAAAAATTTTTCCGGAACCATCTCTAAATAATAGCAGAATTAAAGGTTTTTTCAAAAAAGGTCGGCATTATCAATTTTCAATCCACCGGTTGCTTTGAAGTTTGAGTTGTCAAAGCTTTCTTTACCAAAATTAGCATAATGAGTGGCCCCGGCGACGGCAATCATCAGGGCGTTGTCTGTGGAATGGGATATTTCAGAAATAAAAATATCAGCGCCCTCCTCTCCTGCCATTTCAGTTAACTTTTTTCGTAACAATTTATTGGCTGCCACTCCTCCGCCGACAATTAAAGTCTGGGCGCAAGTTTCCGAAATAGTACGGCGAGTTTTTTCTGTTAAAACTTCCACAACAGCGTCTTCAAATTCTCTGGCGATTTCCGCCTTTATCTCGTCGGTTAGTTCTGGCAGTTTTTTTACAAGATATAAAACGGCTGTTTTTATCCCCGAGAAAGAAAAATCAAAGTCGCCGGAATGGATCATCGGTCTCGGCAATTTGATTTTTTCTGTTTCCGATTCTTTCCTTAATTCATAATTCATAATTCTTAATTCTTTCAATCTTGCTGTTTCGGCAAGATTGGAGATTTCCGGTCCGCCCGGGTAGGGAAGTCCGAGGATTCGAGCCACTTTGTCAAAAGCCTCACCCACAGCGTCGTCACGAGTGGCACCGAGGATTTTATAATCAAACCAATCTTTCATTTCAATCAGTTCGGTGTGTCCGCCGGAAACTAGGAGAGCAATCACGGGAAAACTAATTACTGATAACTTATAACTCATCACATCTGTGACAAGTGATTGGTGATTAGTGATAAGTGGTTCACATTTTTGCAATAATCCTGCAAAAATGTGCCCTTCCATATGATTTATCGGGATAAGAGGAATATTCCAAATTGCTGAAAGGGCTTTGGCAAAATTAATACCTGTCCAAAGCGCCGGTTCAAGTCCCGGACCTTTCGTTACAGCTATCGCCATGAGTGGAGGCTTCTCAATTTTTGGAATCTCTTTTTCAAATTGTTCCAAAAGTTCCGGTTCACGCCCTAAAAGAGTCTGTAAGTTTTTAAGTTCATAAGTTGATAAGTTTTCTTCGATTTTTGACTTTGAACTTTTAATTTTTAACTTCAAAAAACCTGATTCTTTTAAGGCTTTCAGCAATAAAGGCATCAGGTTTTTTGAGTGCTCCCTCTTTGCCAGCATCGGAAAAACCCCGCCATACTCTTTATGGAGAGAGATTTGCGATAAAATTTCGTTGGCTAGTATTTTAATATCAAAACTCTCGCCGATTTTACCCTCGGTTTCAATTATACTTATTGCTGTTTCATCACAACTGGTTTCTATGCCTAAAATTTTCATAATTTCTATACTAACAGATTTTGGGCAAGAAAAAAGCCCGCCGTGGCGAGCTAATGAGGAAGTGGGTCGGTGACGAGAGGGCAGTATTTTGCCAATTTCCCCAGCGTTCGAAACTGGAGAACAGAATTTTTCTTTTTCCCCATACGGATTGCGATGGGGAATAATAGAACTATTCGCCCCCTGGTTCTGAGGGCGAAGAGTTTAACCCCTTTAGGTAATCTTTGGGGACCCGCCTTTTCTGATTCCTCGAGAATCGCCACTTTCATCTTGATCGCTTCGACTTGCGTTCTCGAAAGGCGAGGATCCGGGAGACTGACTTGCGACATAACCAGACTATTTCCACTATAGTCCGCGAGTCTGATTTTCTTTGCCGACCCTTTTACTCCCTTCGGCAGATTTTCCAGGAAGTAACTTTCTTTCAACGCTTCCTTCCCCTTTTTGACCAACAGGGAGTCCAACGCGTCTCTCTGGGTATTTGTGTTCATAGCATGTTTTTCCGCTTTTCCAAAATCAGCCTAGCAAAAAGAGGAAGGTTTCGCAATGGATTATCCTTTTTAGTTATTCCAATACCTCATCGGGAATTTCTCCCTCGACTAAAAATTTTCCAGTCAAAAATTTTTGTCTGGGCACCGCCTCGCACTAATCTCATCGGGATTAGGTCACAGCTTTTTGCTTCGGCCGTCGCCTCGCAAAAGCCGCGACCCCGACTCGCGACCCATTCTGTTGAATGGGTACCCGCTCCGTCTTTCAAATCCCATTAGGTCTAAAAATTTCAGATGATAAAAAAGCTAACGCTTTTATATCAGAAATTTTTGACCTCATCGGGATTCGAACCCGAGTTCCAGCGTTGAGAACGCCGTGTCCTAGACCAGGCTAGACGATGAGGCCGATTAATCTAAATTATACATCAAGAGAATAACATTTTTTGAGAAAATGGCAAAAAATGGTATATTCATTCAATTGGAGGAGTGGCTGAGCGGTTGAAGGCGCCGGTTTCGAAAACCGGTATACCCGAAAGGGTATCGCGAGTTCAAATCTCGCCTCCTCCGTCAGAATCCGTAATAACGGAGAGAGTAAGCCGACTGCTCGGCTTACGGGCGGATTTGAACAGCGGAGCCATATTTTTCTAGCAAGAAAAATAGGCGAGCTGGTGCCCAGACCGAAGTGAGCGACGGCGAAACGAGAGTCGCGGGCAAATCTCACATTCTACGTATAATAAGCTAAATCTGACTGAATATAATTTTATTTAAAAATGATTAAAAATATTATTTTTGACTGGTCTGGAGTTATAAATGATTCGGTAAATAATCACCTTTTTATCGTTAATGAGATTTTTAAAAAATTTAATATTAAAGAAATTAATTTAAATGAATTGAGGGAAAATTGGGAACAGCCATACATGTTTTTTTATAATAAATATTTACCTAACTTAACACTAAACGATGAACAGATTGCTTACAAACAGGCTGTTAAAAAGTGCCCGGAAAATAATCCGTTCCCTGGAATGGTTGATTTATTAAAAAAATTCAAACGGGAAGGTATAAAGATGGCAATTTTAAGTTCTGATTTTCAAGAAACTATTTTGTCAGAAATAAAAAGTTTCGGTCTCGACAACTTATTTGTAGATATAGTAACAGGGATGCACGATAAAAATAAATCCTTAATAGCTATGCTGAAAAGGAATAATTTCGATAAAAAAGAAACCGTATTTGTTGGCGATTCAAACCACGAGATTGAGGTTGGTAAAAATGTTGGCATTAAAACGGCGTCTGTTACCTGGGGATTTAGCCCGGAGAAAAAACTAAGTAATTTAAATCCCGATTTTATAATTCATAACTTGAGCGAGTTAAAGTCTTTAATCTTAAAAAATTAAAGTGAATACCAAAAAAACAAAATCGGCGGGTGGGGTTGTTATAAATAAAGAAGGAAAGATTTTGGTTGTAAATCAGAACGGTAATTCCTGGAGTTTACCAAAGGGTCACACAGAGGAAAAGGAGAGCGCTCTTGAGGCGGCAAAAAGAGAAATATACGAAGAATCTGGTGTTAAAGAATTAATTTTCATAAAACCTCTTTTAACATATAGCCGTTTCAAGATAGGTTTGGGCGGGCAAGGGGAGGATAAGTCGGAGATAAAAGAAATCGAAATGTTTTTGTTCAATACGGATTATGAAGGGGAGTTAAAACCAATTGATCCGGCCAATCCTGAAGCCCGTTGGGTTCCAAAAGAAAAAGTGGCAGATTTGTTAACTAGTCCGACAGATAAACAATTTTTTCAAAAGATTATTGCCGATTTGTAATTTTTTTGTTATCGTTAGTTGGATAAATAATCGCGCGGTTAGCTCAGTTGGTAGAGCGTCTCGTTGACGTCGAGAAGGTCATAGGTTCGAATCCTATACCGCGCACTGAACGAAAGTGAACTAAATTTATCTTACATCACGCATTAAATTGCGCCTTAAGGCTTTTTATGGTAGAAAAATAAGCGGATACGGAAAAACAAAACCAAGAGAGAAAGACTGCGAAATGAAGATCAAGAGGATCATATTCGAGGGCGGGGCTCTTTGCTCGCCTGTTGACGGTGTGCACATTGATGTGACGGCTCTCCTGCCAACCATTGGGCGGGACAGAAAACTTGTTGCATTATTGAACGGTGGGGAGAACGGGGGGAACCGTGCATTTTTTCGAAGCGCAATGACCATATTTTTCAGTGAGATCGTTTCGGGGCACGAGCTCACGGACAGGTTGATTGCGGGTTCGCTTGACGGCACTCCACCAAGCCAGGCGCTCTTTGTCGCCAGCTCTGTGAAGAGCGTTGAAGTGGTAAGGTCGTCCGGTGTGACAGTAATCGGTAATCCGAGATGCCCTCTGCAAGATGAGGATCGAAGAGCTGCTGAATTGTTTGACGCGGGAGCCAGATACGTTGTCAGGGATTTCTATGACCTGTCTCAAACAATCTACACTCTCGGCAACCTGCCGTGACCCGTTTTGGACTGACTTCGGTCAACTCCAAAACGGGTTTTTTATTTCATTGAAGTCTGACTTCAATGATGACTTCAATGAGGTAAATTATTTTTTGCGACTGTCACTAGATTCATAATTTCATCTTTAACTTGTTCCGGATTGGGAATTTGTTCAAATACGAATTTCTCCGTGGTGCCTGCCGTTTGAATTTCCACATTGCCAAAATGCAAAACTGTAGGAATCAATCCGCTGATTTTAACTGAAACATCCTGGATTCTTGATAATTGAGTTTCAGAAATTGTCCTATTGAAAAAACCCTGTTGAGTATTGTTTATAATTCGCTTGTCGGTAACAATCCAAGAGTCGAGCAGATACATCGTTAGGATATAAATAGTTGCCGACCAAAGGGCCATATAATACAAATTAATGACGACAATTCCCAAATTGCTCTGATTGATTGATTTTAATAAAAATTCTACGGTTGATCCGAGGATAATAGGCAAAATAGCTAGGATAAAGACAATAAAAAATTTTCCGATTAATGTGAACCAGTGGCGATGAAGAAAGATGTCAACATTTTCCTCCGGCATTTTTCCTTCAAAAGAATATTTGGTTGTGGAAAGGAATGTAAACATATTAAAACCGGCTAATGATAAAACTAATTAAAGCCGAGAAGGAAAGTATAAGAGAACCAGCCAGAGTAAAAATGGCAAGATGCTTCGGCGTTTTTCCTATACCGAAACGGATTAGGTGATAAAGAATAAAAAAAGTGTTAATCCAAAAAATAATTAAGAGAGCGGCAAAAATTACAACAAAGGCGCTTTCCAAATTTAAGCTGGCCGGAAGTGTAATGTTTTGCAAAGGCATATATTAATAATTATTTATTATTCGTCAGCCACAAATAAATATCTTCTAACGCTTTAACAGCGTCGCCCATAGCAATGTTGTTTTGATGGTAGAGTCCGTCGGTGCAATCTCCGGCTGACCACACGCCATCAACATTGGTTTTTTGATTTATCGGATTGACAATGACCCTGCCGAGTTTATCCAGTTTAACCAAATCTTTTGCAAAACTTGTTGAAGGAATAGCGCCGATTTCCACAAAAATTCCCGCGACCGGCAAATCAATAATTTTCTCTGTTTTACAATCTTTATAGGAAAGCCCGGTAACGAATTTATCTCCTTTAATTTCTTTTATATCGGCATTTAAAAGCGCTTTCATTTTCGGATTGGCGGTCACTTTTTGGACAGTAATAGCGTCCGCCTTGAAAGCGTTGCCGTATTCAAGCAGGGTGACACTTTTAGCGTAGGCGAGCAGTTGGGCTGCTGTTTCAAAGCCGGCATTGCCCCCGCCGATTACGGCGACATCCATATCGGCAAAAATCGGTCCATCGCAAGAGGCACAATAGGTAACTCCCTTGTTCTCAAACTTATCGGCGCCTGGAACGGATAATTTGCGACGCTGACTGCCGGTTGTGATGAGAATTGACCGAGTTTCGTATTCTTCTTTATTTGTTTTAATTTTAAAAATTTTTCCACTTTGCTCCATTTTTTCGACAAATTCGTTCTCTTTCAAGGTCAGGACATTGTCGGCATAAGCAAGTAGGTGTTTTTTTAATGATTTTCCAAGTTCAACGCCGGGTATAGAAACAGTGCCTATCCAATTTTGGATATTTTCTGATACGGTGCTTTGTCCGCCGATTTCTTTTGCGATTACCAGCGTTTTTAAGCGTTTTCTGGCAGAGTAGACTCCGGCCGCCACTCCGGCTGGTCCTCCACCAAAGATTATTAGGTCGTAAATCATAATTTTAATAGCCTCCAAAGCCTTGGGGCTTCTTTAGCTTAATGTGATAAATGAGTAAGTAGGGGAATTATAACAAAGTTTAAGAGGTTAAATGATTGACAAAATTAGAGATTTAGTTTAGTTTGTTTTTAGAAAAAACATATTGAAACTTACAGAGTATGGAAACAAAACCCAATTTAGAATTAAGACCTCTGCACGAAACTCTCATTGAGGCCATCAAGATGTCCAGGAATTTTGGTGAGTGGCTTGTTCTGGCTTGGCTCATTAACCACACAATCATCTTAACAGGTCACGACCAGGTCATTAAGGCGATTGATGAGAAGTGGGGGGACAAAGATTTTTGGCAAGATGATGTGAATAGGATGAAGGCTTCTATTCAAGCACAAAAAGATCAGTTGGAAGAAAAAGCCCTCCAAATCGTCCAACAGGAAATTGGCGAGTGATGTCTAGGTTTGTGAATACAGGACACAAGTTGCCCTGTTTTTTTTATATTTCAGTAATAACTTGTCCGTTATCCGTATCTTTAACTTCAAAACCGAGACTTTTTATTTCATCTCGTAATTTATCGGCATCATTCCAATTTTTTGAAGCGCGAGCGGATTCACGCTCGGACAAAAGTTTTTTAACAGCATGAGGAATTCCAACCGGCGCCAATTCTTTTTTTATCAATTCAATAAGATTCAATCCAAGAGTTTCGTCAAACTTCAAGATTGTCGCTCGTCGGTCGGACGGAGAAATGTTTTCATCCTTGATAAAATCCCAGAGAAAGGCAATCGCGGATGGTGTATCCAAATCGTCATCAAGCAAATCTCCAATTTTTTTCGTTCCAAAACCATTTTCGTTATTTTCAATTACCTTTCCGCCTTCCGGCATAGTTTTTAATATATTTACAAGCCGGTTGAGAGCGGTTTCGGCGCCAGAAAGCGCTTCAAAAGAAAATATCATTGGAGTCCTATAATTGGCGCCAAGTAAATAATAACGATAGGCGAGAGGATTGATTTTCTTTTTAACAATTGTCTGGAGAGTAATAAATCCTTCTCCGGATTTCGCCATTTTTTCCCCACCGGAGATGTTTAAATGCTCGTTGTGCATCCAATAATTAGCCAACGGAGCGTCAAAAGCCGCTTCCGATTGAGCTATTTCATTATTATGATGAGTGCCGATATGGTCCACTCCGCCAGTATGAATATCAAACGGTTGCCCTAAATATTTACGTGACATTGCCGAGCATTCAATATGCCAACCAGGGAAACCTGTTCCCCACGGCGAATCAAATCCCAAATTGGCGGAAGTTGATAATTTCCATAAGTTAAAGTCAGCGGGGTTTTTCTTTTCCGGATTGGATGTTACTCGCGCCCCCTCTTTTAATTTTGCCTTATTTACGCCTCCCAATTTCCCATAATTTGGAAACTTAGCTGTGTCAAAATAAATTCCGTCTGAAATTTTATAAGCGAAACCTTTTTCTTCAAGTTTTTTTATTATTTCAATATCTTCGGCAACGTGTTCGCTGGCTTTCGGCATTTTATCAGGCATTTCTATATTAAGCGTCTTCAAATCTTCAATAAAAGCTCCTTTATATTTTTCACCAACTTCATTCATCGCTTTGAGTGTGAGAGGCAGAGCTTCGCGTTTAAGAGCCTTGACCATTTTGTCTTCACCTTCGTCCGCGTCGCTTGTTAACTGCCCGATGTCGGTAATATTCATCACTTGTTTTACTTTGTAACCACTCCATTCTAGCGTTCTTCTCAAAACATCGGCAAAAACATAGGCTCTTAAATTGCCAATATGGGCATAGTTGTACACAGTCGGTCCGCAATTGTAGATGCCGACCATCTTGTCGTTAATTGGTTTAAAATCTTCCTTTTTTCCTGTTAAAGTGTTGTATAGTTTCATAGCTATTAGCTATTAGCTATTAGCTGTAAAAATTAGGAAGTTTTTCCTAAAATCTGAAAGCTAATAGCTAAAAGCTTTTGTTTTACAGCCATTTCTTATATTTGAAAAATATGAAAAAAGAGGTTGCAAGGGCAATCATAATACCTATAATAATCCAAAAATCATTTTGGGTGCCCACGATAGGTAAAGTTTTCGTATTCATTCCAAAAATAGCCGCTATTAAAGAAAGAGGGAAAGTGACAAAGGCCATAATTGTCAGGACTTTCATTATCTCGTTTTGTTTCGTTGAAAGCATTGAGTTGTTTGTTTCCCGTAGCTCGCCTAGATATTCCATAGTGTTTTTTATCGCACTCTCCAGTTTGTAACAAGTGCCCATTATAGATCTTAAATAAAAACGAAAATCATTGCCGAAAAACTTTTCGCCAGCAACTTCAAACGACCTTAAAACTTCGCAATGCAGACTTGTCGCTCTTTTAAAATCAAGCAGTTGGCGGGAAACTTCCGAGATTTTTATCACCATTTCTTTTTC
>JAKAHN010000081.1 GCA_021814895.1 bacterium | reverse complement strand
TAATGACCACATTAAAGAATTTGAAGGAGAATTGACCTCGCCGCGCGCAAAGCGCGCGGCTCGGACTGATGTTTTCGCGAAGTATTCCCAAGGCATTTTGAAATCCATTTCCAATTTTTTCGCCGCAAGGCGACGGTTCCCAAACAAAGTTTGGTTTGCACTAAAAGTGCAAGAGCCAATACGAAATGAGATTGCAAATTGTCGGTGTGGTGCATTTCTTTTTCAAACGCAATTCTATGACCAAATATTTTATTTATTGCCGAAAATCTAGCGAGGACGAAGAACGCCAAGTTTTGAGTATTGAGGCGCAACTAACCGAATTGCGTGATTTCGCCAAGCAACAAAATCTGTTCGTTATTCGCGAATACTACGAATCCAAAACCGCTAAAGAACCCGGGCGTGAAATTTTCAACGAAATGCTTGGCGAAATTGAAAAAGGAAATGCACAGGGAATTTTAGCGTGGAATCCAGACCGACTTGCTCGTAATTCCATTGACGGTGGAAAAATAATTTATCTTGTGGATACTGGAAAAATCGTTGCGCTAAAATTCCCGACATTTTGGTTTGAAGCGACACCGCAGGGAAAATTTATGTTGAGTGTCGCTTTCGGACAAGCAAAATATTACACCGACAATTTGCGAGAAAACATTTTGCGCGGTATTCGGCAAAAAATCCGCCGTGGTGAATTGTCGGCAAAAGCCCCTCTTGGATATTTCAATGAGCCACGACTTCGCACGATTGAGCCGGATAGAAAGACTTTTGGCAAAGTAAAAGAGATTCTGGGGGCTTTTGCTTCGGGACAATACACGCTTACGGCAATTCACCGCAAAATGTTTTCTATCGGCTTGGTTGGCAAAGACGGCAAGCACCTCGCTCTTTCCACTGTTCAAAAGGTGCTAACCAATCCATTTTACTACGGACACTTTCGCTACCGTGGCGAGGTGCATGTCGGATCACATAAGCCAATGATTTCAAAGAAACTTTTTGATAAAGTCCAAGAGGCACTTGTCACGAATGGAAAACCCCGCAAAAAGCGAGGAGAAAAAGGTTTGCTATACAAAGGTTTTGCGGTGTGTGGTGAGTGTGGCTATGCAATAACTGCCGAGCGAAAAATTAAAAAATCCGGTCGTGTTTATCATTACTACCACTGCACCTTCAAAAGCAAAACTCATACCTGCTCACAATCTCGCTTTTTGCGGGAAGAAGAAATGACGCGACAAGTGAAAGAGCTTTGTCAAAAAGTTTCTTTGCCGGACGAATGGCGGGACAGATTTCTCACCAAACTCGAAACCGAAAATAACGAATCCCGCCGATCGTCTGGCCTTTTCATTCAAAATCTCAAAAATGATATTTCCGTCATCAAAACGCGAATAGAGCGGCTTACAGACGCATACCTAAACGAAGCTTTGGAACTTGCGGAATATCAAGAGCGAAAAAATGTTTTGATGTCGGAAAAGAAGACGTTGGAGGAAAAATTGAGCGATTTTGAAAGAAAAGGCAATCATTGGCTCGAACTCATGCGGAATTGGATTATTGAGGCCAACCAAGCCGAAAATCTTATCGAACGAGAAAATCCGATCGAACAAAAAGATTTTCTCGTTCGTATCGGCTCGAACCGCCGCCTTACGGCGAAAAAATTGGAAATGGATTTCAAAATGCCTTGGGAATACTTCGCGAAAACATCAGTCCGAGCCGCGCGCTTTGCGCGCGGCGAGGTCAATTCTCCTTCAAATTCTTTAATGTGGACCCGGGGAGAATCGGACTCCCGCCTCGGCAATGCGAATGCCGCGTCGTACCACTAGACTACGGGCCCAGACATAAAAACTATAAACCAAATTCAAAAAACTAACAAATTAGCTGTTTTACTTTTCTTTTGAAAAAATCATCAGCTGCCGCCAGAGATTCGTGAGAACCGACATCAAACCAAACACCAGGAACCATCCAGGTATAGACCGGCGTACGTTTATAAAGCCACTCTATAAATCTTCCAGGCTGATCTGGATTATTTCCATCTTCAACATACTGTCCCAACATTTTTAATATATCTTTTGGGAAATAATACAAAGCAATGCCTATCATTGTCGTCTTCGGATTTTGCGGTTTTTCTTCAAATTGAGTCAGCTTACCTTCAGAATCGATTTCAAACACACTCATTTTTTTTGCAATTTCAAAATCCTCAACATCAAATGTCCCTAAAATCGGGGCGTTTTTCGCCTTCCCCGTTTCTACAAACTTTTCAAATGTGTCGCTGAACATATTGTCGCCAGCAACAACCAAAACATCGTCGTCAATATTTCTATTTTTTACAACATAAAACATATCGCCAATCGCCCCCAACTTTCCCGCTTCATCCATTGTTCCATCATTAACAAGGGTTACGGAAAAATGTGGAGCAAAACCAGGAAAAGAACCGTGCCAATCTTTAAAATGGCCGTGAAATTTTTCGTTCGTGACGATATAAACAGAATCAATATCTTTTATTTTATTCAGAGTGAAAAACAGATGCTCTAAAATCGGTTTCCCGGCAATATTCAAAAGCGGTTTCGGCAGTGTTTTTGTCAATGGGTATAATCTTGTAGCATAACCGGCAGCAAGAATGATGGTTTTCATTTTTTCTGGTTTTAATTTTTCTTAAACAGTTTTGAACTTATTTTAGCAGTGGACCCTACCGGACTCGAACCGGTGACCTCCACATTGCAAATGTGGCGCTCTACCAGCTAAGCTAAGGGCCCATATCTGGTTTGGTATTTTTAACATTATTTCGCTTAATTGCCAATACCACTTATTTTCCTCCACGCGATAAACCGATAATGTGGTCTAAAAATTCAGAGAGTGTGGAATCGCTAGCCCTCAATGCTTTTGGCAAAAGAGAGGCTTCGGTCAGACCGACTCCGGCAGCATTATTAATTTCCAAAAAATAAATACCGCGTTTCGGATGAATAATAAAATCAGAACGTGAGTAATGTCGCAAACCTATCGTCTTATGAACAAGAGCTGACAATCTGCGTAATTCGGCATTTTCGGCTTCAGAAAAACGCCCGGGACAAATTTCTTCAGACTGACCTTGATACTTGGCTTTGTAATCAAAAAACCCTGCTGTTGATTTCGGAACGATTTCTATTGGGGGCAATACGTAATAATCCTCCCCCCTGAAACCCTCAACAACACCGCAAGTTGCCTCTTTGCCCTGAATAAATTCTTCAATCATAATTTGATCAGAACTTTCAAATGCCATTTTTAACGCCTCTTCCAAAGAAAAAAAGTCTTTGGCGATTGACACACCAACAGACGAACCAAGCGCCAACGGTTTGATCACAGCCGGTAAGGGAAATTCTTTGAAAATTTTTATGGCAACATCCGGACGGTAATCATCCCTTGAAAGCAAAGTTGACCTTGGTGTTTTAACACCGACTTTCTCAACAAAAGATTTCGTCAAAGCTTTGTTCATTGAAAGACGTGAGGAAAAAGATTTGGCTCCCGTATAATTCACTCCGAATTGGTCAAGGAAATCTTGAACTTGCCCGTTCTCTCCGTATTCGCCGTGCAAAACATTTAGAGCAACGTCGAACTTTTTTATAGCGTCATTTTTTTTATGCAAAATACCATGAATATGCCAATTGCCGTTTTTATCTATAAAGACATCAACGCCTTCGTATTTATCTGGCATATTTTTCAATACCGCCTCGCCGGACTTAAGCGACACCTCATATTCACTTGATGCTCCTCCTCGTAAAACACCGACTCTAATTTTATTCATAGTGGTAAAAATTATATCACACCTTTTTAGCAAACAAAGAAGAAAGTCAGTCAAAATATCCAAAAATAATCTAAGTCAAACGCCTTCGTTCCGCCTTACGATATTTCGCAATAGAGAATCTGTGAGCTTCGGCATTCAATTTTACAATGTTTTGTTTTAAATATCTCAATTTATCAGTCATATTCAAAATCTCCCTGGCTTTATGTCTGTCGTCTTTAACCACCGATACCACCTCGGTTTTTGGCGAATATTTTTTAATTATTTTTAAGGCCGTATTCAACTGTGCGCGTCCCCCGTCAATAACCGCAATGTCCGGAAACTGCCATTCGTTGTGTTTAAACCTGCGCTCCAAAATTTCTGATAACGCGC
>JAKAHN010000080.1 GCA_021814895.1 bacterium | reverse complement strand
GTAAAAGTCCCAACCCAAGAAAAAGAAAAATTAAATCCGATATCCAGAAACGGCTTAGTTTCTTCAAAAGTGCCGGCAAAAAAATGCAAGTCTCCGCGTAAACGTGAATTATTATGTTTTTGGTAGTATGGATTAAGGATGGAAAAGGTGTCGCTGTAAGCCGAGCGGCCGGAACCGTTTCGCAAATGCAACATCAATGGTTTCCCAACTTCTATCGCCAACTCAATCTGCTTTTTGAATGCCTCTTCCTGATTTTTTATATATTCGTCTTCATTCTTAAATCTTGAATCTTGAATCTGCATTCTAAAGTAATCCAACCCGCATTCCCCTATTGCCACCACTTTATTACTTTTTGCTAATTTTTTGTAATAATCAAAATCAAATTCTTCGCCTCGCGAGGTAAATTCAACTCCGCCTTCGCCGAGCTCTTTTTCGTCATGAAAAGACTTGCCGGTATGAATCGGGTGCAGTCCGATAATGGCGTAAACGCCCTCTTCATATTTCTCCGCCAATTTAACCGCGTCACTTGAAGTGTCTTTTTGTGTTCCGACAGCCGTCAGCCATACGCCGGAATCCAAGGCGCGCTTAATAACCTCGTCGCGGTCTTCTTTGTAGGCGACAAAATTAGGATGGCCGTGAGCGTCAAAAAAACGAGGTGTCATGTTTTAAGTATAACTTATTATGTGTAAAAAATTAAAATATGATTTATGACTTAAGAACACTACAATACATCTCTATAATTGGCTCATCGCCCTCTTTTGAAACAAAATTGGCAAAGCCGGGCTCGGCGTTTATTTCCAAAAGAAATTTCCGGCCATCTTCAGCAACGATAATATCCAAGCCTGCAAAACCAATTTCCAGAACGCCGAAAATCGGCTTGATAAATTCTTTAAGCTCATTTATTACCGCTTCGTCTTTAATTTCCTTTTTGACGGTGTAAACCAGCGTAACCTCATTTCTAAAAACGACGACGCGGTACTCGACTTTCGGTTTTACATATTCCTGCGCCAGGGCTACATAATCGTAATTCTGATTTTTCTTAAACACTTTTTTTAGAGCGATTAAAATCTCTTCTTCATTTTTACAAATTGAAAAATTCCGCCCGCGGGAAAGCGACTTCGGCTTTATCACAATCGGAAAATCAAACTGCTCCGTAATTTTCTCAACTATACCACGAAGTCCGTCCGTGTCTGTGAGAGCCTGGCTATCACAGATGGATTTCGGCGCTAGCGCTGAAATTTCTCCGCCCTCATCGTAATTTGGATCAAAAATGCCGGCTGTTTTCGGCATTCGCGCGGCATCTTTCAAAATCAAACTGGTAAATTGTTTATCTTTCGTAATACGGCAAAAACTGTCTGAATTAAACGGCGTTGAATAATTGGCAAAAAATAATTTTCCATTCTTTGTTTCCACCTCAATCAGATTGCTATTTTCATCAAAAATTTTGTAAACCAAACCAAGCCGGTTGCAGGCCTCAATCAAACATCTGGTATTGGTGGTCTGGTAAATCATCTCAATCTTTGCGAGGGAAAAGAGGTTTCCCAGGCATTTTGTTTTCTTTTATCAACTTTTGAATTTCTTTTGCAGTTTCTGGCATAAATGGGGCAAGCAATTCAGCGACATTTGAAAGCCCGCTGACTAATTCCCCGATCACTGCTTTCCCTTTTTCCTTATCTGTCTTTATCAATTTGAACGGCTGATCTTTTTGGATTTTTTCGTCCAACCCCGCAATCATTTGCCATATCAAATCGCTTGCTGTTTTTAAATCATATTCGCTTATCGCCTTATCGTATCCATTATCACTTTCAACTTTTAACTTTTTACTTTTGACTTGATTCTGCTCCGCCATTTTCATTATTCTGCTCACCAAATTTCCCAACCCATTCGCCAAATTGGCGTTATAAGCTTCCTTGAAACTCTCCCGCGTAATATCGCCGTCTTCAAAAGGCGAAATGTGTCTGGCTAAAAAATAACGCACCGCTTCAGCTCCATATTCCTCCACGAGTTCCATAGGGTCAATCACGTTGCCAAGCGATTTACTCATTTTCTTTCCGCCCGAAGTTATAAAGCCGTGAACAAGCAACGTTTTCGGCAACGGCAAACCGGCAGAGAGAAGCATCGCCGGCCAAATAGCCGCATGGAAACGCAAAATATCTTTGCCGATTATTTGCACATCGGCCGGCCAAAACTCTTTAAATAGTGAACCGTCTTTTCGGCCAAAACCGAGAGCGCTTATATAATTTGTCAGCGCATCGCACCAAACATAAATTTTTTGGCTCGGGTCTCCCGGAACCGGAATACCGACTGAAACTTTATTTGCCGGTCGAGAAAAACTAATATCCTCCAATCCCCTGTCAAGTTGGGCTAAAATTTCATTCCTGCGCGTCTCAGGCATAATTCTAAACTCACCGCTTTTAATTTTTTCTTTTATGAGCTCGGTATATTTTGATAATTTGAAAAACCAATTTTCTTCTTCCAAAAATTGAGGGGTTTCATTATGGTCTGGGCATTTGCCGTCCACCAAATCTTTCTCGGTAATAAAAGATTCATGACCGACGCAATATAACCCTGAGTAAGATCGTTTCTCCAGATCGCCTGAGTCAGCAATTCTTTTCCAAAGCTCAATCACTCCGGGATAATGATTCTCCTCATCGCTTGTCCTGATAAATTGATCGTAAGAAATTTCCAGTTTTGCAAACAAATCTTTGAAATTAGAAACAATATCATCAAGATATTTTTTCGTATCCTCGCCGACCGATTTGGCGGAACGCACAACCTTTTCAGTATTCTCGTCAGAGCCGGTCAAAAAATAGGTCTTATCGCCGTTTAACCGATGATACCTCGCCAAAATATCGGCAACGGTCGTCGTATAAGCGTGCCCAATATGTAAATTGGCATTCGGATAAAAAATCGGTGTTGTGATATAAAATTTTGGCATAGGTTGATATAGACACTAGGCGTTAGGCGTTAGGAATAATTAATTTCCGGTTTTTAATTTTGCCATAGAGCCGATGACTAAAAAAGTAAAGCAATAAAGGGCCATACAAACTATTAGAAAAATCACTACGGGAAAATCAGTCAATCTTTGATTCCCAAACATAAAAAATAGAGGCAAATATACCGGAGAAAATATCAGATTGGTTGGCAAAAAAATTCCGAAAAATTCCGAAACCAACAAAGACGCCAGGCCTATCAAATAAACCCCTAAACCCAGTACCGCCCCTTTTATCCAATACGGCCAATTTTTCCAAAATTTCATATTTTTTAATTTAGAAACTTATAAACTTCCGGACTTAAGAACTTTTCTGCAACTTCATTTTCTCCAAATCATTAAAGTACTCCATCAGAGTTGCCGCCATCGGCACTGCCAATATCAATCCTAGAAAACCGGCCAGTTTGAAACCGATAATGAGAGCCAGGATGGAAATTATCGGCGGAACCCCGACAATTTTTTTAACCACAAGCGGATAGAAAAGATTGTTTTCAAATTGATGGATAATGATATAACAACCGAGAACAATCAACGCCTTGGTCATACCCCCTTCGCTGAAAGCGACCGCAATAGCCGGAATAGCGGCCAAAATCGGACCAAACAGCGGAATTATTTCAAACGAAGCGGCAATGACCGCCAAGAAAAGAGCGTTATTGATGCCGACAATCATTAAAGTCAGATAAACCAGCACGCCGACCAAAATACCGAGAAGCAACTGCCCTTGAATCCAGTAACCGATTTTTGATTCCGCCCTTTTCCAAAGACCGACAATATATTCTTCATACTTTTTTGGCATTATAACCTTAAGAAAATTTGCAATGCCGTTTTCCTGAACCGCCAAATAAAATGAAAGAACTATTATTAAGATAAAACTTAAAATACCTCCGAAAATCGCGCTCAAAATCTGAAACACGCCTTCCGGAGTATTGGAGAAGGTGTTGGCCAAATTATTGATAAAATCTTTTATTGAAAAACTGGTAGCGGAAGAAATGTCCTCCACCGCTTTGGCGCCATGATTTAAGCCGGAAGAAATGTTCACCGCCACGTCCTTTGGGGCTGCCAAATTTTCTTGCAACGGATTCCAAAGCGAAATAGTGTCAATATATTTCGGCACCGCGCCAAGAAAATTCGCAGAGTCTTTTATAAACGACGGGATAAAAAAGTATAAAAGAGCGCTTGAAAATAAAGCGACAATTAAATAAGTGACGATAACTGCCGGCAAACGGCG
>JAKAHN010000079.1 GCA_021814895.1 bacterium | reverse complement strand
AGATTAGTATTTTCCATAGACAGATTAAAACTATCTCGAAGTAAGTATTCTGTTTTTAAGTGGATAATAATTTAAAAGAAGTAATGCAAAGTAAAGGAGAATATTATCACGCGAGAAAGGATTTTGAAGATGTTCTAGCAGAAATAATCAGAGAAGAAAAAGTTGACGTTGGCATAATCCTGCCACGGAAACTCGGCTTTTATTCTCTAGAGGATCACTTTAATTACCTAGAAGAAACGTACGTAAAATGTTTTTTTAACCCTATTTCTCGGGACATTAAAAAGCTAGAATTATTTGATAATGTAATAAGGTTTTATTATTTCAATTTAAAGCGTCCATCGAAACAAGATGTAAGTCCCGATTTAAAACTAATAATTATTTTTTCGATTATAGAAAAGTTGATGTCGGATAATCAATATATAACTTTTATCGATTGGCTAAAAAATAAGTTCGTTTCTCATGAAGTCGCCTCTATCGAGAACTCAGACAAATTAGAAAATCTTTCAAAAATTTATTTTAATGAATATGGAAGCGCGCAGAAAGTAAAAAAATTTCTGTTAGAATATTATCCAAAAGACGATCTCGAGGAATTATCTAAGGGGCTAGAGCGATGGGATGAAGGTGCGGGAAAATTTACCGAAGCGGATATAAACGACTTGATTCAATTTGTGCTTGATGCGAGAAATGATTTTATACATTCAGCGGTATATACACATATACTTACACGAAGTGAATTTGAAAAATCGGCTAGATGCTACACTCATTATGACTCAAGCACCCTTCACGCAACAGCCCACGGAAAAAGAACATGGAACATTAACAATAGACTTTTTTCTATAGAAAACATTCTTTTTGGTTTTGAAAGGGCTCTTATTAAATATTTTTTAAGTTGATTAAAGTATTGACCTAGCTTTCCAAATTGACATAAACTAAAACAAAAAAATGGAATTACAAGTTGGGGTAAAAGTACTGCTCCGAAATAAAGAAAATAAATATTTACTTTTGAGACGTTCGCCGGAGAAATATCCCAACGCGCCTTTGGATTGGGATATTGTCGGCGGGCGAATTAATCCGGGCTTAACTCTTTTGGATAATTTAAAAAGAGAAGTAAAGAAGGAAACTGGCCTAGATCTTTAAGAAGAAGTCCGGCTCATGGCGGCGCAGGATATTCTTCGAATGAAGGATAGGCATATTGTACGATTAACTTACGCGGGAGAGATTGACGGCGAACCAAAACTTAGCGAAGAACACACTGATTTCAAATGGTTTTCGATAGAAGAATTAAAACATTTCAATAACGGAAACTTAGATATGTATTTTAAGGAGCTTTTAGATAAAGGGGTTTTTGGATAAAAATATGAAAGCACAAAAAAACAGTTACGCGTTTACTAAGCAAACGCTTAAGATTTTCTGGAATCATGCCAAGAAATACCGCCTTCAAGTGGCGGTACTTTCTTTGGGGGTTTTGGTACTTACTGGAATTCAAACCTATGTTCCGATTCTTTATCGAAACCTTGTTAATCTACTTTCGGCAGGTAATCTGCCGGGAACTCTTGATAAGGGAGTTAAAATCGTGTTCGTAATTTTAGTGCTGAATATCTTGAAAAGTGTGCTTTGGAGGGCTTCAAATTTTGCCAATAATTTCTTCCAGTCGAGAGTAATGAGCGATCTGACTAATACCTGCTATCAGTATCTTCAGAGGCATTCTTTAGGATTTTTCCATTCCAATTTTGTGGGCAGTCTTGTGACAAAGGTAAAGCGGTACGAACGATCTTTCGAGATGATGGCTGATCAAATTTATTTCGATCTGGGCCGGGCGCTTTTAGATACCGGCATGATTATGGCGGTGCTTTTGGCGCTATACCCGATTTTTGGTTTTATGCTTTTGGGATGGTGCGCGGTGTTTTTTGTTTTTGTGTATATCTACGCGATTTTTAAGCTGCCATACGACATTAAACGGGCGGCGGCAGATACCCAGACGACAGCTCAACTTGCAGACAGTATCACTAATAATATAAACATTAAGCTTTTTACTAATTATCGAAAAGAAGACGAAAGGTTTTATGAAGTGACTGACAAGCAATTTAGACTGCGAAAGAAAAGCTGGAACTTAGGAACAATTGGAGATTTAGCCCAGGGCCTCTCGATGGTTATTTTAGAATTTTTTGTGATTTACTTTGCGGTAAAAGCGTGGGGGCAAGGCACAATGTTAGTGGGCGACATTGTGCTAATTCAGGTTTATATACTTCGAGTTTTTGATAAACTCTGGAACACCGGAAAAAATATCCAAAGAATCTATGAAGCGATCGCGGATGCCAACGAAATGACGGAAATTCTCTTGTCGCCGCATGAAATTAAAGACGCCAGCAATGCCGAGCCGTTAAAAATTAAAAAAGGAGAGGTTGAATTTCAGGATGTTTCTTTTTCCTATCACGGCCGATTTTCGGTGCTCAAAAATTTTAATTTTACGGCAAAAGCTGGAGAACGAGTGGCTTTTATAGGGCCTTCGGGAGGAGGAAAATCAACGATCGCGAAACTGCTATTAAGATTCTATGATCTGAATGATGGTAAAATTGTTATTGACGAACAGGACATCGCCAAGGTAACTCAAGACTCGTTGCGTAAAAATATTGCTTTTGTGCCACAAGATCCGATCTTATTTCATAGAAGCTTGATGGAAAACATCCGATACGCGAGACCGGAAGCGAGCGATGAAGAAGTAGTAAGAGCGGCAAAACTTTCACACGCCGATGAATTTATCGAAGCTTTCCCAGAAGGATACAATACGCTTGTTGGCGAGCGCGGAGTAAAACTTTCAGGCGGAGAGAGACAGCGAGTAGCAATTGCGCGGGCGATATTAAAAGACGCGGCGATTCTGGTTTTGGATGAAGCAACCTCTTCGCTGGATAGTGAGAGCGAGCTTTATATTCAAGATGCCTTAAAAAAATTAATGGAGAACCGAACGACGTTAGTAATTGCCCATAGATTATCAACCATTATGCAAATGGATCGAATCGTGGTAATAGATAAAGGGAACATAATTGAAGAAGGGAAACACAAAGAACTCCTGAAGGCGAAAAAGGGGTTATATCAAAAACTTTGGGGAATACAAGCAGGGGGATTTGCAGACACATAATAATTATGGGCAACAAGAAAAAGTCGCTGCCAGAAAATGCGAAAAAAGTTTTTGAAGGCCAGATTTTTGATGTTTGGCAGTGGGAGCAGAAAATGTTTGATGGGAGCACAGAAATCTTTGAACGAGTGAAGCGGCCGAATACGGCGCAGGTAATCGCTACTCGGGACGATAAAATTTTAATTCAAAAACAAGAACAGCCGGATAAAAATGGATTTTATTATTCACTTCCGGGAGGAAGATGTGACGACGGGCCGAATGAAGATCCGCTCGCGGCGGCGAAGCGAGAACTTCTTGAGGAGACGGGATATGTTTCTAACGACTGGGTTTTGTGGCACGAAGAAACGCCTTTAGCAAAAGTAATCTGGACGATTTATACGTTTTTAGCCCGCGATTGCAAAAAAGAAAAAGAACCGCACTTGGATGCCGGAGAAAAAATTGAGAATATTTGGGTAGGTTTTGACGAATTTTTGAAAATGGCAGAAGAGGCGCTTTTTTATGACCGAGAGTCATTGATGATGCTCGCGAGAATAAAAGTTGATGAGCAAGAAAAGGAAAATTTTAGAAAATTAATTTTTGGGAAATAGGGTGGGCGCAGACGAGGCTCGGATGGAATCCGAGCCTCGGTTTTTGCGTCGGGCTTACCGACGATGAGCTTTTTTATTTTCTCCGTGGTTGTGGCCGTTGCCGTTTGAATTAGGAAAGGGCACTTCCCATCGGAACCCACACCTAAAACAATGGAATTGGTATATGGTCTCCTCCTTTCCTTTGTGAAGGATTACTTTCCTATGGTTGCTATCTCTCGCGAACCAACCGGTGTTTTCGTAACAAACACGGCAGAAGTGACGATTCAATACAAGTCTTCCTTCTCGGTCAGTAACCCCAAGGGCGACTCCGGGTGGGAAAAGCCGTCTAAATCTTTCTGACCCAGAATAGCGAATAATGGTGCTTCCCCTTTCATGAAAGTTGACTTGGGCGAAACGAATTACCACTTGGCATATTCTTGGACCGGGACCTAGGCTACTAGGCGATACATCCTTCAGGTGGCCAAGTGAGATTTCGGCACCGCTATTCTCTAGCCAAGCTGGAATGTGGGTGCCTTGATTGACAAAGACTGTAGCGTCGGAAATATCTCTCCTACCCATCTCTGTCTCCGGTTTAGGGGTTAGATAACTTTCAAGGTGCTCCAGTAAC
>JAKAHN010000078.1 GCA_021814895.1 bacterium | reverse complement strand
TTACAAGATGATTGCAAATATCCCTTACTACATCACCGGAGAAATTATCCGCAAAGCCCTTTCGGAATGGCCACAACCTTCAAAAATCGTCATTATGATACAAAAAGAGGTAGCGGAAAGAATTGTCGCCCGCGATGGAAAAGAAAGCTTACTTTCAATCAGCGTAAAAGTTTACGGAGAACCTAGAATTTATGCCGTCGTAAAAGCCGGTTCATTTTCACCCGCGCCAAAAGTCGATTCGGCTATCCTTATTGTAGAGAACCTGTCAAAGGACCGACCCTGGACAGAGAAAAAATGGTTTGAAATCATTAAGGCAGGCTTCGCACATAAAAGGAAACTGCTGTCGAGCAATCTAAAACCGATTTTCGGCAACGTCGTTGAAAACCGACTAGCCACTTGTGGAATTCCGCTGAACGCCCGTGCCGAAAATCTCACCGTTGAAAATTGGCTCTGCTTGTCCGCCTAAGTTTTGTTACTGTATAATTTTGGCGGGCTTATCAAAACCACTTAAAACCAGCTAACCATTGACACCAGAAAGGATGGGTTGCTTTGCTTTTACGTGATATGAAGGTTGTTTGTTGTAAGTTGTTGGTTTCTTCAAAAAGCGTAACCGACAGGTTTTTGAGGGGCATTCCCGGGAATAGGGATACAGGTTATCCCCGCGTAAATTGAACAAGAGCCGCCCATAATTTGATAACCGCCAAGCCAAGGACCCGCCACCAAACCGCTTCCTGCGCTTGGTATAAATCCTGGCGGGAAAACATACAAACCGGTTCCACCACCGGTAAAACTTAATTGAAAGGTCATTAAACTGCCATTGCAAGTGCATACCATAATTATTCCAGAAGTATAACCGCCCCCGTTCATACCCAACGCATCGGCAGTCGGCACTAATTTATCAAAAAGCCGGGCTAAAGAATCGCCAACCTTAGAAAGAAATGACGGTTTATTATTTTGAGCGATATTATCGTACGGCATATTGCGCAAACCGTGGAGAAGGGCGACGTCGGACATTCCTTTGCCATTTGAATTTTCCACAATAATGTAAAAATAGTGGTACATTTCGTCAAAAGAATGACCGTTTTTTTGCAAAAAATCTTTATAACTAGATTCGTCTTTAATTTTATCCTGATCAGATAAAACTTGATCCAGAGTTAGGCCTGCGGATTTTATCGGGGTTTCAATTTGACTGACCATGTCGGCAGGCAAAGATTTGATTTCCTCAACAGACATCGTCTTGATAATCGGTGGCTTGTACACAAAAGAAATGGTTTTGCCATCATAAGAAGGCAGTCCGTCAAATCGCGTCTTTATAGGACCATCACCAAGAAAAACCGTATTATCAGTCGGCGTAAAATTTTTACCAGTAATTGTGACAGTATCTCCTCTTCGGACTTTTTCCGGAGAAACTGACAAAACAACAGGGGTTTTTGAAACATTAACGGAACCGCTTGGAACGATACTGTTATTGGCCGGGTTATAAGGGGTCGGCGATGGCTGAGAGGGTGCCTGATTTTGATTGGTTACAACAGGACTTGCCTTTTCTGATAACACCAAGGCGTTTATTTTTTTTATAGTCATCGCCCCGACATAACCGGTACCGTAAGAAAGGCCGACAGGGGTCAATATTTCATTTTTGTACTTTTCCTGGAAACGGATAACGGCATTTTTGGTCAAAGAACCAAAATAATTTGTTTCCATTCCCGGAGAACCGGGCCCGGTATCAGAAATGCGAGTATCCGGGTCGCTATTGAGAAATTTTTGCAGAGATAAAACCGCGGGACTTGATTCACCAAGACTAAGACTGGATAGAAAAGTTATTCCGGTAAAATTTTCCGCTAAAACACTACCGGCAATAATGAGCAGGAGAGTTGTAATAACGCTAATTTGGGTCTTTTTCATGTGAATATTATAACATAAATTGATTTACTTTTTATGTGTTACTGTCTATGAATTACACCTAAACGAAGCAATTTCAAATGGTCTTGCGTAACCAAGAATATTTAGTACTCGTAATTCATAATCCTTGATATAATAATAATATGTCTAAAAAAGTTGCAATCGCCCTTGCTATTTTTGTCATAATTGTCGGTGGCGCTTTTTTGGCAACAAAAACTAAAAGCCGTATCAGTTATCAAAATGAAGAAATAGTAGCGACGGCTCAATCAGAAAAACTCAACAAAGATTCGGATGGCGACGGACTGAAGGATTGGGAAGAGGAGCTTTGGCGTACCGACCCAAACAAACCAGACACTAATGGCGACGGTATAAACGATTTTGAAGAAATTCGTATGGGAATAAACCCAATCGGCACATCCACGACCGATATGCTTTCCACCACAACACTGGCGACAAAAGTAAATCCTTCGATTGAATCCGACCTAACCGATACAGATAAATTTTCTCGCGAACTATTTGCCAAATACGTCGGCGAAAAACAAAACGGCACTTATGCCACAACTTCCAATTACACCAGTTTCTTCTTGGACTATATCAATAATAATGAAAAAGGTGACGTGTTGATTTATCAAAATTCTGATTTCAAAATGGTTGCCGAAACAAAAGATTCTATACGAGCTTATGGTAATACTCTCGGGCAAATTGTGGCTCAAAACGCCAAAAAATTCCCCGGGAACGAGCTGACAATTTTTGACGATGCCGTCGCAACAAACGACAGTAAAAAACTTGACGACCTTGCCGGACCGATAAACCGATACAAGGGTATTAGGGACGATATGCTCGCGATGGAAGTGCCGGAAGGAGTTCTGCCAATCCACGTAAAAATTGCCAACTTGTTTAATATAATGATTACCGGAATTGAAAATATGAAGTTAATTATTTCCGACCCGATGAAAGCTACCGCGGGAATGTCTCTTTACCCGAACGCTTCCGGTTACTTGGTGACGGCGGTCACGGAACTGCACAATTATTTCATAGATAAAGGAATTGTTTTTAGTAAAAACGAAAGTGGGTATGATTTCACGAGATAAAAAAGAGATCATCCAAACTTTTACTTTGTAATCAACCCCGTTAGAAGCATCGTCAATCTTCCGATTAGTGTAGCAAATTTGAACAAGGTTGATATTTTATCATTCATAATCTCAAATTACATAGGCTTCTAACGGGGTTGACCCAATTTCTAAACAATATCTAATTCTATAATTTACAAATTCCAAATGACAATTTCCAAAAAAATCCAAATTAAAAACAACAAAATGAAACTGGAGGTGGGTATTTTTTGTTTGAAATTTTCTTCGTTTAGTATTTTATATTTTTTGTAAATTGTCTTTTGGAGCTTTTTAGGTTAATTAGATTAATTAGAAATTAATAATATGATATAATAATTAATGATGAACCCCGGCCTTAAAAAAACTATACTGGCCGTTCTTATCGCAACCTTTATATTGCCTGTAACTTTTTTCGTCGCGCCTAAAAAAGCCGATGCGGCGGCGGCCAGCTGTTTAATGAGCGCTATGGGCGGAATATTCGGCGGAGCTAATAGCGTCGTTAGTTCAATTATGGCTGTTCCGGTAAGCGATAAAGGAGTGAACATCAATACAGCAACGGATGCCGGGGCCAATGTCGGCACAAACTTGGGTGAATGCCTATTAAAAACTCTGGCTAGGGTGGCAGCTCAAACGTTGATTCATAGTTTTTCCGCCAGTGTGGTTGACTGGATTAACAGCGGTTTTCACGGCTCGCCGTCCTTCGTCTCCAATCCGGAAGGATTCTTCGCCGATGTCGGCGATATCGCCGCAGGAAGCTTTATTCAGGGGCTTGGCCCGATCGGGCAAATTTTATGTAGCCCATTTGATTTGAACATTCGCATCGCTCTCGGTTTGAGTTTAGGCGCTGGCGGTGGCAAATACCAGTATGTAGGCTGTCGGCTTTCAGATGTTCAAAAAAATATATACAAGACATTTACCGGAGGGAAGTGGGGTAAAGATGGTTGGCAAAACTGGATTGCTATTTCTCAACCTCAAAATAACATTTACGGTTCTTATCTTAACGCCAAAGAATCTCTGGCAATACAAATTGGAAATAAAACCGTCCTTCGCCAGCAACAACTTCTTGAAGGAGCGGGTTTTCTTGGCTCTGAAAAATGTACCGGCACAGGCGGACTTAATGTCAACCCGACCAATCCTAGCGATATGCAAAAATACTATGACGATGGTGGCACTGATGAAGATATTCAATGTGTTACCCAAACACCAGGTTCGGTAATCGGTGCTCAACTCAACAAGACTCTTAGTATTCCAAACGATGTCCTTTCGGTTTCTCAAGATATTGATGATATTTTGAACGCTTTGGTCAATCAGGCGATAAAACAAGTGTTCAGCGCG
>JAKAHN010000077.1:3640-4348 GCA_021814895.1 bacterium | reverse complement strand
CATCCAAGGTGAGTAATCGCTTCATGCGGATCATAATGATGACCGCCGTCTTTATTAATACAAGTAATTCTAACAGACATAATAGTTTTGTTAATTATTAAATAAAATTTGCCAAACCTAGCAGAACCTGCTATAGTATTTATGTCCAGTAAATACATGTTGCGGGAGAAGACGCATTGATTCAGCGGTATGCGTCTTTTTTAATTGAGAAATTCTTTTGTCATATTAAAAATTTATTTACTTAGCGATAATTTTATTTTAACCGTTCCGATAAATAAAGTCAAGGGGCATATTATACGTATAGCTTGACTTTGTTTTTACTATACGGTAAAATAGCTTTATATGGATATCAATACCAGAAAAAAAATCGGCGAAAAAATACGGATTTTACGCGAAAAGATTGGCTTTTCCCAGGAACAGCTCGCTCAAAAGGTAGGAAAACAAACCGCAACTTATATAGCCTTTATAGAGAAGGGCGAAAGGAATATCGCCACTATGGATCTTATGCGCATTGCCAAGGAACTCGGAGTAAGTGTCGCCGTACTGATTGGCGAGGAAAAACCAAAAAAACAGACTTTTGTTGAAGCGTTGCGTTCTAGCTCTGATTTGTCCGCATCTGATCGCAGTAAAATCGAGGAATATTTCAATTTTATTAAGAAGGACAAAAAATGAGCGGTAGCGAGGATTACGAGAGCGTGTCCGATGACA
>JAKAHN010000077.1:0-3630 GCA_021814895.1 bacterium | reverse complement strand
AATATCGAGAAAATCGATCTCACGACGAATTTCTTTGCAAACTCTGCGATTTCATTCCCGATCGGGATGCGTGGATTCGCGAGCTGAAAGGGTCTCTACCCACCATCTTTCGCCAAAAATAAAAAAGGCCCGCCTAAAAGCGACCTCTATTTGGGAAGAATACTGCGATAAGCGCATTCCAGTCGTTATCAATGATATAATACAGAAGGCTGGAATACGGACAAAAGGAATGAACGATATTAAAGTTAACGGTTTAACTCGGAATGACTCAAACGGCTGCATTATTATATATAGAACCACGCTTCCCAAGGTTCGACAACGATTTACCGTGGCTCACGAACTTGGACATAATTTTTTAGAACACACTTCAATCTTTGGCGATAACGAACAATTTTGTAATTTATCACGCGAAAAAGAGGCAGACGCCTTTGCCGGAGAGCTTCTTGTTCCGTCTTCTGACCTGAAATCTTTTCTGAAAGAAAATAGAAGCCTAAAGGACGTCATGGATCGTTATGATGTCAGCAAAGATGTTGCCATGATAGCAGTTTCAAATAACAGACTTCTAAAAAGAATTACCTCTTCTGGTCTTCCCGTTGCTGAGACGCCGGTGTTGCCTCAAGAACCTCGCCATTTTCTTAATTGATTCGCCGGGCATTTTTTTGATATCGTGTTCCCAAATTCTGATAACCATCCATTCTTTTCTTCGTAAATATTGGGTGGTTTTTTTGTCTCTTTTTCTATTTTTTTCTATCTTTTCTCTCCAGAAATTATTTTTTAATAAATGCTTCCATCTTGGATACTGCCATCCATGCCAGAAATCACTATCTAAAAATATACAAATTTTTTCTTTTTCAAACACTATGTCGGGCTTACCTTTTATTTCACTAACGTTTAATTTAAATCCCTTAATACCTTCTTTTCTTAACAAACATATAAACTCTAATTCAAATTTTGTATTTTTAGATTTTATTTTAGACATCAAAGACGAACGCTTCCCTGTCGTCAGTTTATCTTCCTGTCTCTGTTTTTTAAAATTTCTATGCGAATAATTCATTTTAAGATAAAAGGCCACTATCAAAAACTTTAGAAGCCGAAACTCCGTCAAAAACTAAAGAGAATTTTTGATCTATTAATTTTTTCCAAGTATTAATCCTGTCTTTTGGTGCTTCCGGCATTCTCCAGTAATAAGCCAATTTTCCATTATCAATCTCTTTAATCTTTTTTAAAATTGAATTAGCGTTCATAAAAAGAGCTTCGGCAATTTTTGGAGCTAAAACCTTATTTCTGCCAATTTTAATTTCAACTTTCCCTCCTGCGGTAAATAAATCTCTCAAGTTTGGGCAAACCGCATTGTATTCCGCTATTAAATAGGCCGCCGCCCTTTCAAACTTAGTATTGCCATTACCGAATATCTCCGGGAACAAAACTAGAGCTTCAACTATATAATTTTCTTTTTCCCACGAAGTTAAATTTCTAAAAGGCTTAATTATTGGGCTTACTGATCTATCTTCCCCTTCTTGTCCTATCCACCACAATTCTTCGCCTTCTTTTAGCTGTTTTCTATAATATTCTTTTATTTGCTGAATCGTGTCCGGCGCGGTTCTTAAATCATCATAGTTAACGCCCATCTTATCAAAAATAGAATCACCAATCGGCAAATCCATGTTGATTTTATAACGCGGCGAATGCGTCACGCTAACCTCCGGTAAACATTCTTGATAAAGCCTAAATTTGATATCAAATTTGCCGCCAAATTTACCAAAAAAGATATATATTCTTTCTACGTCCTTCTCTCTTAACGATTCTAAAACGCTATTGCCGGTTGAAGACCACTGATTCTGTTGGGTCATTTTCACTTCAACCCCAAAATACTTATTAGCTATTATATCAGGAAAGGCATGAGCGTTGGTCTGCCTAATAGTGCCTTCAAAATAAGTTCCTTTAGCGGCTTCATTCATTTTTTCATAAACTTGAAACTCAAACTCCAAAGGTCCAGGCGTTTTTTTAGCCACAGAGAAAAACAATTCTTTAGACTTTTCCAGCAGATTAACAAAGTCTTTTTCTTTGGCAATAGTAGTTTCTGCGTAAATCATATTACTTTAAATTTTCGTCTAAAAACTTTTGAACCGATCTGGCGATATGCCAACCAAAAACTGGGGCAACAGCATTTCCAATCTGCTTATACGCGGCGGAGGTTGACGGTAAAAAAATAAAATCATCCGGGAAAGACTGGATTCTCGCCGCTTCTCGCGCTGACAAACGACGCTTACCATTCCAATGCCATTCAATATTACCATGATGTTCTGATCTCATTGTTGGCCCCGGCTTATCCGCGGAAACAGTTCCATTACCTTGTCCCTTATTCTTTTTCGCTTGAGACCAAAAATGGTTTGTCGCTTCGCCCTCTTTTTTATCCTCTAAATCACCGAGCGCTTTTTTTAGAGACACCCAATTTGCTTTAGACAAAACTGGTTGGGGATATTTAAAAACTGGTAATTTTTTCTTTAACGTGCCAACGATAACAACTCTTTCTCTCACCTGCGGGACGCCATAATCCGCCGCTGTTAATAATTTAAAAATAACGTGATAACCAAGCGATGAAAAGTCTTTAACAATTTTTCTTATTGCCGCACCATCATTCATTGTTAAAAGTCCTTTAACGTTCTCGGCTATAAATAAGCTTGGCTGAGTTCTTTTTACGACTTCCATCATGCTTCGATATAATGTTCCTCTTAGGCTGCCAAAGCCCTTTCTCTTCCCAGCATGACTAAAATCTTGGCAAGGAAAACCGCCAACGACAATATCGGCTTTATCCGGTAAAGGATGTTTCGTTTTCTTTTTTTCTTGAAGAATAGTTCTTATATCGCCACAAACGATATCCTGATGAAAATAATTTTTAAAAGTCTTACAAGCGTTTTCATCGATATCATTAGCCCAAATTATTTCAAAATTATTTTTTGAATATTTTTTACCCAAAAAATTAAATCCCCCGATAAGGCCCAAATCTAACCCCCCGCAGCCCGTAAATAAAGACACGACTTTATACTTCTTTTTTGACATAATATTATAGTTTTTTATTAATTATATATTACCATTTCCTTGGCCAATAATCAAAGTTTTTTTCTGTTCTTGCCTTTCGGGTTTCGTTCGGGTATACTAACAATATATCAATAAAGTAAACCTATGTCTACTCTAACAAAAAAACAGACAGAAATAAGGGATTTCATAGCGGATTACATCAAAAAAAATGACTGTTCCCCCTCCCTGTCGGAGATAAGAGACGAGCTGGGTATATCAGCTATTTCCACGGTTCATGAGCATATCTCAAGCTTAGTCAGAAAAGGCGCTCTAAAGCGCGCCAAAGGAACTATTAGAGGCCTGGAATTGCCATTCCGCGGATTATCCGACGGACTTATATCCATTCCTCTTATGGGGACAATCACGGCTGGCAAGCCCATTGAAGCCATAGATGTCCCCGACGATGTCGTCGAAATCGCCAAAGACAGACGTTTCCAAAACGGCGAACTTTACGCCTTGCGAGTCAAAGGCAATTCCATGATTGGAGACGGCATATTCGACGGCGACATCGCCATCATCAAAAAACAGGAGTGGGCCGATAACGGCGATACC
>JAKAHN010000076.1 GCA_021814895.1 bacterium | reverse complement strand
AGACCGTGTTAATTTTTGTGGTTAGTTACAAGTTATAAGTGATGAGTTCCGGTCTTATTTCACCTTCGTTCCTATCGGAATATCTTTATTTGGTTCTAACAATGAAAACTTCCCGTCTTCGGTGGAGAGCGCCAAAATCATTCCATTGCTTTCTTGGCCACGAATAACCCGCGGTTCAAGATTGGTCACAAAAAGACAGTTCCTGCCGACTAAAACTGACGGGTCGGGAAAATATAGAGAAATACCGGAAACAATTTGTCTGACTTTTTCTTCGCCAAAATCAACAGAAAGTTTTAAAAGCTTGTCGGTCTCTGGAATTTTTTCGGCCGTTAAAATTTTCCCGACTTTCATTTCCACCTTCGTAAAATTCTCATAACTGATTCTGTCTTTTATATTTTTCCCATTTTTTAATTTTACATTGTCATTTTCCATTTTGATTTTTACATTTTTCATTTTCTCCAAATATGACTGCAAGATGATCGCCGCGGCGCTTGCGTCAATCCCCTCCACTTCTCCTTGAATACGCGAGGCTTGAGCGGAAGTCAAAAATTCCGGTTCCATTATTACCGGCAATTTAGTTTCTGATTTCAAAAATTCGGCCAACTTTTTTACCTCCCCCATTATCGGATTTTCTTTGCCTTGAAAATTGTTTGACTCCCCTATTACCACCGTCCCGATATCCCTATCTTTGCAAAGTTTGATTATTTTGTCGTTTAGGTTTCGACCATTTTGCAAAGTGTCATTGGGAAAAGCAATCTTCCCGTCATCATCGGAAATCGCAATGCCCACTCTTTTTGTTCCGTAATCAATTCCTAAAAAACGCATATTTTTACTTAAAACTTATAACAAAAGCAAAAAGTTACAGAGTAAATACTAACACGGAAAAACTAAACATTGAAATTGTTATGTTTTTCGGCTATATTAGACCAGTCCACACTAACACGGAGGGGTGGCAGAGTGGTCGAATGCACAGGTCTTGAAAACCTGAGTATCCGAAAGGGTACCGAGAGTTCGAATCTCTCCCCCTCCGCATTGACACAATCATCAAGATTTTTCTTGGCGATTTTGGCAACAAGGCGGAAATTTGGGAGATTGCAAACAAAATAAAAAGACCGCCGTGTGTAAACACTACCAGACGGTCTCGAGACTGAATCCTTTCGGGTCAGTGGAAAAAGTGTACAAATCACTGCCCCTGTACGCCGCAGAAAGGGCGCAATACTGGGCAACAACCGCTTCAGCCTTGGCGCAAAGCCGGCCAGGTAACACTGGATCTTTCTCCCCGCCGGATTTAAGCCAGGCAATTACCGTGCTCCGATCCGTGGCGCAACAAATCACAACTCGATTGCCTTTCGCAGCCGAGCGGATCATCGTCGGTCCGCCAATGTCCGTCATTTCGAGCACAGAATCCATAGTGCTACCCGCTCTGCCGATTTCCTTCCCAAGCGGGTACAGATCGATGCAGACCAGATCAATGAATGGAATCTTCAAGCTGGCCAACTCCTCAACATCTTCAGGCGAGTCATACCTGGCCAGCAGGCCGGCATGAACCTCCCGTGAAAGCGTGACCACTCGGTGACCCAAAATCGGGCCACCACCGACGAGGGTTGCAACGTCCGTAACAGGGATCCTGTCTGCAGTCAGGTGGCGGGCGGTGCCACCCGAAGCGAATATGGTGGTTACCCCAAGCTCCAAAAGCTCGCGGGCAAAGTCACTGATTCCGTCCTTGTCGTACACCGATATGAGTGCGGTTTCAATCTTTTTCATAGAGCCTTTCTTTTCTACCCTAACTTAGATTATAGGTTTTCTACTTAAAGTCAATCGCATTATAGATATAATTGTTTTAAACTACTTTATGAAATAGAAAAGTGTTAAAATGTAAAAACTAAAAGATTTTAAACTATATGAAAATTTACGTTGCTCATTCAAGAAATTTTAACTTTCAAAACGAGCTGTATGACCCGATCAAAAACAGCTCTCTAATTGCAAATCATACTTTTATTTTCCCGCACGAGGAAAAGAACGAGTCTTTTAATTCAAAAGAGCTTTTTCAGAACGGATGCGATTTGGTGATTGCCGAAGTCTCATACCCCGCTACAGGACTTGGAATTGAGTTGGGCTGGGCCGATATAATGGAAATACCAATAGTGTGTATTTACAAAAAAGATTCTAAAGTATCTGGATCTCTTAGGGTTATAACAAATACGCTATTGGAATATTCAGATTCAAGTGATTTAATTGCTAAAATAACTCAAGAAATTCAAAATCTCAAACCTTAATAAATTTTACTCACAGAACACTAGGCAAGGCGGATTGAAAAATCCTCTTTTTTGCAGATTCGATAAGAAGTATTTCTACCAAACTTATTAATACAATAACAAGCCAGTTAAAAATTGAAAGCGGAACGGTCGTCAATAGCATTTGCAAATACGGCAAATAAATTGCCGATAAGAGTAGAACCAATCCAAAAATAATCGCCCCGAGCAAAATGCGGTTTGAAAAAATATCTCGGCGGAAAATCGGTTTTTTGAAAGAACGAACACTCAAAGAAAAAACCAACGAATCAAAACACATTAAAGTAAAAACTATTGTTCTCGTCTTTTCCAAATCACCGGTGATTTTCCATAAAAAGAAATATGATAAGAAAGCCGCAAATCCGTTGACTATGAAAATAGAAAACATCCATTTTTTAAGTGAGTTGTTTATAATCGGCTCTTTTGGGCTTCGTGGTTTTTCTTTCATCACGTCCCCTATTTCCTGCTCGGTCGTGAGAGCAATATCCGGGAAACCGTCTTCAACAAGATTTATCCAAAGGATTTGAGTAGTTAATAACGGCAGAGGAAAACCAAATATCATTGCTCCTAAAAATAAAAATATTTCCGAGAAATCGTCGGAGACAAGATAAACAAAAACCTTGCGGATATTTTGAAACATTACTCTACCCTGCTCAATGGCTTTGGTCATTGTCTTAAAACTGTCATCAAGCAGAACCAAATCCGCCACCTCTTTGGCGATATCAGTGCCGGAACCGACCGATACGCCGACATCCGCCGCTTTTATTGCCGGCGCGTCATTCACTCCGTCGCCAACCATCGCTACCACTTCGCCGTTCTCTTGAAGAGCGCTTACCACTCTCAACTTATGTCTTGGCGAAACCCGGGCATACAAAAGTACCGTTTTTACTTTTTCTATCAAAGTCTTGTCGTCCATTTTATCCAAATCCGCTCCTTCCAAAATTTGCTCGTCCGATATATAGATTCCAACTTCTGTCGCGATAGATTGAGCTGTAAATTTATGGTCACCGGTAATAATCACAGTCCTAATACCGGCCGTTTTTGTAATATTCACAGACTCTTTAGCGTCATCCCTAAGCGGGTCCTTAAGAGCGATAAACCCGACCATTGTCAGATCTTTAATTTGTCCGGCCAAAACAAGATTGTCGCTTTCGCCGGCAATTTCTTTGTAAGCGCAAGCAACCACCCTCAATCCTTTTTTGGTCAGCGATTCCGCCTTGGCAATAAGCTCCTTGCATTCGACAGAATCTAGTTTGAATTTTTTACCGTCTATATGAAGTTCTGTTGAACGAGCTATCACCACTTCCGGCGCTCCGATAAATTGGACCAGTGCTCCCCCATCGCGCCGATGTAGCGAGGCGGCATATTTCAAATCCGAATCAAAACTTATCCTATCAATAACCGGATAATCTTTTTCCAACTCTTTTTTATTCAGTCCGGCATGAGCGCCGGCAATAATAAGCGCTTTTTCAGTCGGACGACCACGCACTATCCAATCGTGAAATTCGTCTTTGATATTTTCGATAAAAGCGTCGTTAGCCAGTGTAGCAATTTTAAGAGCTAAAACATGGGACTCTATTCCATTTTTATCAAACTCTTTAGTTATCGGGCCGTCTCCTTCGCTCAAAAGCTCTCTTGAGCCGGTTAGAATATGACTGACCTGCATTTTACCCTTTGTTAAAGTGCCGGTTTTGTCGGTGCAAATCACAGTCACGCTCCCCAAAGTTTCGCTGGCGGAAAGTTTTCTCACCAAACCGTTTTGCTTAAAGATTCTATTCATTCCCAAAACCAAAATAACCGTTATGGCCGGAAGTAATCCGGCCGGAGTGGCGGAAACGGCGAGAGCAAGGGCGGATATAAAAATTTCGGCAAAAGTTTTTTCGGTAAAATAACCGATAACAACAATCAAAAAAACAATAAAAAGAATAAAAGCGCTGACCCATTTGGAGAGGGTGGCCATTTTTTGTTGCAATGGCGTTTTACGCTCCTTTGTCTCGCGCAACAATTTAACAATCTTCCCTATCTCGGTATGAATACCTGTCCTTACCACAAGCGCC
>JAKAHN010000075.1 GCA_021814895.1 bacterium | reverse complement strand
AAAGTTTTGATTGGCTTTCAATTCAGGATAAGCTTCGGCAATGGCAAAAACTGATTTTAAAGCTCCGGCCAAACCAGCTTCTGCTTTACCTTTTTCATCAAGAGATCCTGCTGTCATTGCAGCCGCTCTAGCTTTTGTCACATTTTCAAAAGCGGTTGATTCGTGAGTTGCGTATCCTTTGACCGTATTCACAAGATTGGGAATCAAATCGTATCGGCGTTTCAATTGAACATCAATATCACTCCATGCTTCTTTAGCTCGATTAATAAAAGAGATAAATCGGTTGTAAGTAACAATAAACCACAAAACTATCGCTAGCAGAACACCTAACAAAACATAGATTATTGTCATAAAATTAATAACATTAATTGATAATGGACTTTTAACATTATAACACAAAATTTTGAGAAAACTGCCAATCTTACCGCATTTTCACGGTGGATAAAATTTGCTTCAAAATAAGATGAGTTGGCACATTTTCTTCATCTAAATTCGGATTGGTCCAGTCAACTCCCTGCGCCGTGAAAGAAAACACAAAGATTTTATTTTTAACAGGTAAATAATAATTATAACTTAAAACACCCTCAAATCGGCCGGTCTGAATCTTATAATATTCATAATCACCGATTTTTACTTTGGTAAATTCATTTATTGACTTCGGTTGCTTCCCACTGCCGTCAAAAACAACGTCTTGTAATATTGCTATCTCGGGAATACTTTCAAAATTTTCAATTATCCTGATTGTAACTTGATTATTATCTTTTAGTAAATTAAGAATCCAGTCATCTTTGGCAAGCACGCCGTGAGACCAATCCTTCGGGTATTTTAAGGAAATACCCAGATTTGAATTATCATAACTCTGCCAATTTATCGTATCAGCAGAAGAACTAGAAACTTCAGGATTACCATTGCTTCCGGCAAAAAATTTCAAACCAAACGAGGCAACCAACAAAATCATGCCCGACAAAAGTAACCACTTTGCCAATTTGAACGGTTTTATTTTCATTTTTTAATAATTACTCTGTTAAAAATTGACTTTCAGTCTCAGCCAATATTATACCGCGAGACTTAAAAAGCGGTTAACGGTTTAGTATCAATAATCCGCTGAACCTCTTCCCATCCGGGCAAATACGCGTAATTGTAACGGGCCGGCAAAGCAAAAACGTATTTACCGTTCTTTCCAAGCTCGCTTGGAGGTATCGGCGCGGCGCTTACATACCAATCGGCTACCTTTTCATATCCTATATGACCCCATTGCTCTGCCGTAAAAATAAAAATCGGAATATTTTGTCGAGGATTATTGGCCGTTGAAAGCGGACTAACGATATCAATTTCGGGGAAATGTCCGATAATTCCTTCTTCATTCGTTCCAAAAATATCTTTCTGACTTTCAGAAACCCTGAATCCTTTCCAGCCATCGGGCAATTTCACTTCAAAACCATACTTATCGTTTCGGTAAATTATCGCCGGCGAATTTTTTTCTCCCTGTCCGGTCAATCCGGTATTAATATTTTTAACAACCACATAACAAAATAGACCAAAAATAACAATGAAAACCGATAAAACTATTGTTAGCAAAATTTTTTTGTTTTTTAACATATATGATTTAACTATTAAGATTTTACTCATTATAACAAAAATCGCTCTGTTTGAGCGATTTTTGTTTTCAATTTTGACTTTTTACTTTTAACTTTAATATCCCATTCCTCCTCCCATTCCGCTACCGGGTAAAGCGTCCTTCTTTTCCTCCGGTTCATCGGCAATCGCCACCTCAGTTGTCAACAAAATCGCCGCCGCTGAAGCCGAATTTTCAATTCCAAGACGAGTTACCTTGACTGGGTCAATAATTCCGGCCGAAATCATATCGGCAATCATTTCGTCTTTTTTGGCATCATAACCATAATTGCCTTTGCCCTTTTTAACCGCATCCAAAATCACCGAACCGTCATCCTTTCCGGCATTTATCGCAATCTGGCGAAGTGGAGCCTCAAGCGCTTTCAAGACAATCTGATAACCAACAATCGCCTCCTGTCTGGTCAGCTCATTTTCTTTGTTTTTCTCCAATTTAATCAAGTGCGCAACCTTCTCGCTCGCTTTTATAAGAGCCACACCTCCGCCGGCAACAATTCCCTCTTCAATCGCCGCCTTAGTCGCATTGACCGCATCCTCAATCTTCAATTTCAAATATTTCATTTCGGTTTCAGTTGAAGCGCCAACATGAATTACAGCCACTCCGCCGGTTAGCTTGGCGATTCTCTCATCCAATTTTTCTTTATCGTATTTTGAATCGCTCAATTCGCGCTGTTTTTTGATTTGAGCCACTCGTTCTTCCATATCCGATTTCTTACCTTTTCCGCCGACAATCGTTGTCCTGTCTTTGTTTGCTAAAACTTTATTGGCTCGGCCTAATACTTCCAAACCGACACTTTCCAATTTCAAACCAAGCTCTTCGGAAACTACTTTGGCGCCAACCGTCACAGCAATATCGGCAAGCTGTTCCTTTTTGCCATCTCCGTAACCAGGTGCTTTTACAGCCAAAACATTGAAGGAACCTCGCAATTTATTCAACACAAATGTCGTCAACGCCTCTCCGTCAACATCATCGGCAATAATCACCAAATCTTTTTTACCGGTTTGAGCCAATTTTTCCAAAAGTGGTAAAATCTCTTTGACCACCGAAACTTTTTTGTCGGTGATTAAAATCGCCGGGTCCTGATATTCAGCTTCCATTCTTTCAGCATTGGTTATCATATAAGCCGACACAAAACCTTTATCAAATTGCAAACCGGAAACAACCTCCGAATCAACGCCAAGCGACTGAGACTCTTCAACCGTCACCACGCCATCCTTGCCAACTTTATCAATCGTGTCGGCAATAATTTTTCCGATTTCTTCATTCTCGGCCGAAATCGTCGCCACTTGGCGAATTTCTTCTTTTGTTTTAATCGGCTTGGCAATTTCCTTCAAAGCTTTTACCACTTCTTCTTTTGCCCGTTCAATGCCGGAGCGCACACCCATCGTGCCAACACCCATAGCCGTCTGGCGAAGCCCTTCGGAAAAAATCGCTTGAGTCAAAATCACGCTAGTAGTTGTGCCGTCACCAGCCGTGTCGTTGGTTTTATTCGCCACTTCTTTCACAATCTCGGCGCCCATATTTTCAAACTTGTCTTTCAAAGAAATTTCTTTGGCAATAGAAACACCATCATTTGTTATTGTCGGACTGCCATAACCTTTGTCCAAAACGACATTTCGGCCCTTCGGACCGATAGTAATCTTTACCGCATCGGCAACGGCGTCAACACCTCGCTTTAATGCTCTCCTTGCTTCTTCATTATATAAAATTCTTTTTGACATATTATAAATTTATTAATCTAATAAAGTGCAAAATTAAAATATCAAAATGTAAAATGACAATGTAAAATCTTAGAATGAAATGCTAAACGATGTTCTTTTAATTTTTCATTTTTAACTGTCATTTTAAATTTTTATTTTTGCATTTTCAATTTTATTTTTACTTATCGTATAATCGCCAATATATTACTCTCACTTACTATAAAATATTCTGTATCATCAATCGTCAGCTTATCTCCCCACTGAAATAAAACAGTGTCGCCGGCTTTAATTTTCATTGGCACCAAAATCCCGTCATCATATCGCCCTTCGCCAACCGCCATTACTTCTCCGCGATGAGCGCCACTTTCCTTATCTACTGTTTCTGGGATAATTATTCCCGATTTTGTTTCTCCACCTTTTGTTGGATTGATTTCTTTTATAAGAACACGGTCAGCTAAGGGCATAATCTTATTTTTTAAATTACTCGTTTTCTCTTGTGTTTTTGCCATATTTGTTTGAAAGGCTTCAGACTCTGGGCATTAGGCTTGGAAAAATTTTTAAATCCTTTGTTTTTCCTAGTGCCCAATACCTAGCGCCTAGCGCCTATTTATTTATAATGCGCGTGTATTATACTCGTTAATTTTTGGTTATGTAAAGGGATTGACATTTGTTCAAAATTATTTTAGCTTTTCTTTAGAAAAACTGCATCGCTTGCTCCATTAAAAACATTATGAAAAATTTTACCTTCATATCTGTGACTACGAGTATTATTATTTTCCTGGTAGGTTTCGTTGGAGAAGGAGGATTTTGGCCGAGTCTGCTTATCAGCACGAGTTTTTGCGGGATGCTTTTTTATCTGATTTTTTGGACACCAGAAAGCCCAAGTCTGGCAATGAATAGGCCATTTCTCCTGTTTCGCCCGTCCTTTCCGAACTCGGAACGGACTTTTTTCTTGGCCACCTAAATTTTTCTACCGCAAAATTTATTACCCGCCTAAACTTTTTTACTAAAAAGTTTAGGCGGGTAAAACAGATTTTTCATAATTCATAATTTATCATTC
>JAKAHN010000074.1 GCA_021814895.1 bacterium | reverse complement strand
CTTAATTAACAGAAAACACGCGACAATAATGACAATTGCAATGATAATTGAAGTTAAAAGTTTTGGAAGTGATAAACCGGTACGTTTAGTCGTGGCACTTTCGTTATTTTCATTTATTTCTTCAGTCATAATAATTAAATTATAATTAACTAATAATATCTAGCTATATTAACATATATAAAAAAAAATGAAAAACAACTTTTTGTCATTAATACTATTTATGACGTTTTGTGCTTGACGCTTCTAATCCTTCACAATATGAAGCCAGCCAAACAAGAAACCTGTCAACTTCTGCCCGTGATTTGAAATAATATTTTGCCGAACTTCCTTTTTTTGGCCGAACTCGGATAGTAATACCATTTTTTAATACCCTAAAGGCATCCTCGTCAGTCAAGCTATCGCCTATATAAATAGGTACCGATCTTTTTTTATTTTTATCTTGCAAATATTTATATATTAATTTCACAATATCACCCTTATCCCAATTAAGTTTTGGAACGAGCTCTATTGTTTTTTTATTGTCAATAACTCTAATCGTTTTATCATTATAAACGGACTTTAGAATTTTTGAGACATCCCTCTTGAAGATTGGCACCTGTCCTGGTTCAATTAATCTGTAATGAAATGGCAATGTAAACGGTTTATCTTCAATAATCATTCCTGGGTATCTAGGGAGTAATTTTTTAATTTTTATTTTTATCTCTTTGAATGTTTTTAAAATCCGCCTTGGAACATGCTTTCTTTTTTTTAATGTAGCAATGTTCCACTCCAAACCATGACTGCCGGAGTACACAAAATCATTTATTCCAATTTTTTGTTTTAGATCCTTAATGGTGCGCCCGCTTATTATCGCCACAGGGAACAAACGGCTAATGATTTCTAAATTAAATTTATTTCTTTCCGGTAAATACGCTTCATCTGGCGTTGAACATATAGGTGAAATCGTACCGTCAAAATCAAGCATTAACACAAATCCGTTGAAAAATTCAATCTGTTTTTTTATTTCAGATAAATATATTTTTACATTTTTCATAATTATCAAAGCTCTGTCAGCGCTTTAAAAATCTCTGCTGCCCAACGATAAACATTATAATTTTTTATTGAATTACGCATACCTTTCATACGGCGACGTTGTTCCGTAGGAGACATAATCAAAGCGCTATGAATCGCCTCGGCTATTTGCTCCGGGCTATAAGGATTTATCACAATGGAGCCCTTAAGATCACGAGAGGCGCCGGTAAATTGACTTAATATCAACACGCCCCCAACATCATTACGCGCTGCGACAAATTCTTTCGCAACAAGGTTCATACTGTCGTGCAAAGATGTAATCAAACACAAGTTGGTCAAACGATATAACGGCACGATGTCTTCCAATTTATACTGAACTTTCTCTAAAACTATAGGCTGCCAATCTTTAGTCCCAAATTTTTTATTAATTCTTTCCGCCTCTTTAGTTATTATGTCGGCATAATCTCTATATTTTTGAAAAATTTCCCGGTTAGGAGACGCTATTTGGAGAAAAGTAAATCTGCCCAAATAATCAGGATGGGTATCAAAAAACACTTCTACCCCTTTGAATCGTTCCTCAATTCCCTTTGTATAATCTAACCTATCAACACCCAAACCAAAATATTCAGTTTTAATATTCAGGCGTTCCAGCGCCTCTCTAGAGGGAGAATTTAGTTCAGCAACATTATCACTATTCGTAAACGCAATAGAGATAGGAAATGTTTTAACATACGAAGTGTGCTCATCGCGGGTAACTGCAAAACGGTCTATATCAACAAGAGATTCGACTTCTTTTCCTACTGTATCAATAAAGTTATTGCAAAACTGTTGAGTGTTAAACCCGATAATATCAGCGCCAAGCATTCCTTCAATAATTTCTTTTCTCCATGGACAAATACTGAAAAACTCGGCATTGGGCCACGGGGTGTGCCAAAACAAAACAACCTGAGCGTCAGGACGACTCGCCTTAATCATCTTTGATAAAAGAGTAAAGTGATAATCTTGGACAAAAATTAGCGGCTGCGACACATCTTTTATTTCGGCAAGTAGGGTCGCCACATATTTTCCGTTGACTTTTTTATATTCAACCCAATCTTCTTTTCTAAAAATCGGCCTTGTATGAGTAATTAAGGAAAGCGGGTATAAAGCTTCGGCTGAAAAAGAATAGAAACCCTTTTCTTCTTTCTCATTCAACCAAATCCTCTTAAGAGTGTATTTTGGCTCATCAGGCGGAACCGCAATCTTATCATTTTTATCTACCGTTTCTCTATCGGCATCACCACTACCCTGAGCAAGCCATGTCCCGCCACAAGCCTCCATAACCGCCTTAAGAGCCGTAATGGCGCCACTGGCAACTTCATAATAATGAATCTCGTTTTTGTAGTGACGGTGAATGTAGGGCTCTCTATGAGTGACAATAAATATTTTCCTATCTTTCAAATAAGCCTTGATAAACTCTTTCAAACGCTCCGCCGTCCAAGGTGTATCCAATTTCTCCAATCTCATTCGCGCCTCCTCGCTTGCGGAAAATCGAGCGTCTCGCAAACTTTTGGTTATATTTGAAATCTCGGTAGCTAACGGCTTGAAAAAAAAGTGGTCTTTCATTCCGGCAAATGTTCCGCTTGACTTGCCTATCCTAGCCGATCTGACAGACTCCACCATATTCTTAATCGGTTTGTATATGACAAACCAAATTATCAAAGAGAATATCAAAAAGAAAAAAACAATTGGCGCGAATAAGCGAAGCAAATTAGCTTCGACAATTTGCCAAACACTTGTCTCAATATAATTGGCGTCTTGGACAACGGCAAAAGCGCCGGCGACACGCTCAAGCTGATGAAGCGGTAAAATATAAACGTACAGATTTCCGTTTTGATTTTTCAAAAAACTGCCAGCCGGTTTGTCAGTGTCCATCGCCAAAGAAACCGTTTTGTTTCCGTCTGTAATATCCGGGGTTAAATCAGCCGACGAGGCAATCTTTATTCCTTTGCTGTCAAAAATCGCCAAACCGACAAGATGCTCGCGATTGGTAAATTTGTCTATAATTTTTTGCAGAGAATCTTTTGAATTAACCAAATAATACGGCTCAATTGATTCTTTCAAACTATCCGCCAAAAGACCGGTGCGGTATTCCAAATCGCTTGATAACGATTCCCTCTCGTGATTGGCCTGAATAACCGACAAACCGATAACAACCGTTACAACAAGAAGAACCCCGCCAAAGACAATTAACAATATTTGCTTAACTTTCATATATCTGTATTGAAAAAATATCTTTAATTTACAAGCAAAAAACGACAAAAGTATCGTTAATTGACATTATTATATTGTAGCACAAATTACCAAAAATAAGAAATTTTTAAAAACCTACTTATTTCAAAGGCCATGCATATTATTATCCTGAAAAAGATTTCGAACTGAAGCTCGTTTAATGAACCGAGGTCCAATATTGGACGCAAGCGTCCAAAATTAGTGGTTAGTGATTAATAATTCTTAATTCATAATTCCAATTTTCCGATTCATAATTACTAATGCTAATTATCCCCCATTATCGGAATTTTTTCACCCAAAAATTTTGGTTTCAAATGAAGGGCCAAATCAAAAACGGCTTTTTCTTTGGCAAAAATTTCGCGAATATAATTGTAAAATAACGGCTGACTAATATCGGCTTTGATTCCATAAGCTTCTATGCCTAGCTCTTTCGCAATAAAAACGGCGCGAGGAAGATGAAAGGCTTGAGTGGCGATTATAACCGAGGTCACACCAAAAATATCGCGAGCTCGATACATTGTGCTATAAGTATCAAAACCGGCGTGGTCCAAAAAAATGTCGCCTTCCGGTATATCATTTTTCAAAAGATAATTACGGACCGGATTAACCTCATTATGACCGACAGAGCTATTGTCGCCAGAAACTAAAATTTTTGAAACTTTTTTATCTTTGTACAACAAAATAGCAATATCAACGCGATCTTTTAGTATAGCAGATAAGTCTCCGTTGGAAAAAATAGCCGCTCCCGGAATGATTACCGCTTCCGCCTCCGGCAGGTCTTTAATATCGCTAAAAATAAACGCCTTGGTTTCAAAATCAATAACCAAGTTTATTATCAAAACAGACGTGATAATCGTCCCTAATATAATAGCCGAAAAAACAAAAAACTTCTGCATTGAAACATTGTATCATACTGAAATTTTGAGACACTCTAGGGATATTGCCGAATCAAAAATTACAAGAAGTTAAGACAATACCTTCAAAAGGTGTTTATGCATTACCAAAATTCCACCCGTGATTAGCGACACATAAAAACTTCTGTTGAAGTTTTTATGTGTTTTTACTTCTAAGTGAAGTTCGGGATATAAAAAGGTTTAAAAATATAGCAATAAAGTTTTACCTCGTCCTATCCCCGTGGCAAGCCATTCCCTCGGATTACCTC
>JAKAHN010000073.1 GCA_021814895.1 bacterium | reverse complement strand
TCGGGACGTAGAAAAATCCCGATGCCAATCAGCCGGTCCTTAGTGGCCGGCTTTTTATAACTTTGAGATGTAGTCAACCGCCTCTTTCATTTCGCGGACTTCGCATTCAAGCTCAAAGTGGCCGGCGTAGTTTATTTCTCGGAGAGCTTCCGCGATTTCTTTCCACTTTATATTGCCTTTGCCGGGAGGGAGGTGCGGGTCGGGGCGGTTGAATTTGGGCAAGTTGTTTTCCGGCCGGCCGAGATTATCGTGAGCGTGAATGTGAAGCAGTTTGTTTTTCATAATTTTAATCGCCGAAAGATAATCTTCTCCGCTTACGCTCGCGTGTCCGAAGTCCAAAGTCATTCCGAAGTTCGGCCGGTTGACTTTTTCTATCGTTTCGGCAAGCAAGGCGAATTTACAAGCGCGGTCCGGAAACCAAAAACAGGTTTGGGCTTCGTTTTCCAAACCGATTTTGATATTTTTCTTTGCCGCGTAGTCAGCCAGTTTTTGGTAGGCGTCAATTTCCAAATCAATTCGTTTTTGCAGTTTCAAGCCATACGGCTCAAGCGCCGGATGGAGGGTCACGATTTTCGCGCCGATTTCCGCCGCGCTGTCTATGTTTCTCGACAATTCATCCATCGTCGCTTTTTGGACGGCTTCATTAAAATCATTTATTGCGCCGTTTAGATATTCGGCGTGAACGGTATATTTTGTGCCGCGCTCCGCGCTTAACTTTTGGAGATATTCAATCTCGTTTTCAAAATCGCGATCGTGCGGCGGATTGAAATCAATTTCAATGCAACCCACCAGCTCGGATAGGTAAGCTGTTTCCTTTATAAACTCATCGCCAGTTTTTCGGGAGCCCTTGGCGCTGATTTTTAGTTTGGAATTGTCTGGCATGTTGTGAATAATAACTCATTTCGCCTAAATTTTGAAGCGCTCGTCACTTTATTTCTAAGGCTTTGCGCGGGGTTATCAACAATCTATAATTTTATTTCTGGCATAAAATTAGCAGACCTTTCTAAAGATTTCTGTTGAGCTGACTGGATTTGATCTCGGAAACATGTTATCCAGTGCCATTTAAATGGAGAGATGAATACGCAGTTAGAAACGAAACCCCATATGAGGTAAAAAATAAAACCGGATATTACCAAGCCGATAAAAAACAGCCATGAAAATTGATTTAATGTCAGACCTTTTTTATGTTTCCTCCTCATTGATTAAATATCGGAAGCGTCGTCCATATCAAGCTCGCCGTCGGCGACAAGCTGCTGGATTTCGTCGTCAAGATTCTTAAAATCCTCAATTTGGTCCGGCTCAATCACGCCGTCTTCCACCAATTGTAAAATTTCTTCGGGGTCCATGGTTTAAATTAGAATTCAGTCATTATGGTTAAATCCATCTCAGGGCATTTTGTATAAACAACTATACAAACAATTTCCCTTCTGCATTAGCCAGCGTAACCTTTGCCAACTGACAGATTTCGTCGATTGATACTCTATTGTCTCGTAGCCCATAAAAATGGGTTTCGCCAAGCAAAATATACTGCCACTCTCTATTCATCCTGTTTTCGGTATTCAATTTGTTTACCCTCTTAATCCAATCCAGTGTTGCCAGTTGCTTCTGTTTAACATTGGGGTCGTTCAAATCTTTATCCGATTTGATTTCTATAACATAAACTTTGTCGGCGGTTTTAACGACAAAATCTGGTGAATACAAAGACAGAAAACCGTCATTTCTTACATAAGTCAAACTTGCAAAATTGTGGTAATACTCATCGACTTTCATCATCGCCTCTACTTTTGAATCATTGTCCGCATATTCCATAAAGTCTTTTTCAAAACCGCCCTTATTTGAAGGATAACGTAATCTCTCGTAAATAGTTTTCAATATTTCTATTGAATAATTCTCCCGCATACGTAATTCTGACACATCTGAAAAATACTTTTTTTCAATTTTCGCGTCTTCCACATCCACATTATTTTGCATTTCAAAAATAACCTTTCCAATTTCTTTAATAATGTGTTCGGTAACAACGCCGTTTTTCATCAACAGAACCTTCCAGTTATTATCAACCATCGGATCAAAGGACTGTCCAAATAGTTTTGTCTTGATGAACAAATCGACAACTTTCACTAATGCGAGATTGTTTATTTGCATTGCCGGGAACAGTTTCGTCTTCCTCGCGCTGATTCTCGCCATTCTGTTCACGACGATATTTAAAATCTTTTCCAGATACTCGTTATAACTCTCGGACTTAAAAAGCGCAGCGTCAACGGAATATTCTCCAAACCGCGTTTTTACGGTCAATTCTTCCGCCACGAATTGTTCCCCCTTTTTATTAAAAAATTTTTTTAGGTCATCAAGCGAATAAATGGTAAAAGGCGCAAGTTTCTCAAGTCCAAACTCGCCGCCGACCAAACTTTCTTCGGATTCCTTAATAATCACCGGCCAATACAAATCATATTTTTTATAGTCGGCTTTCAAACCAACTTTAATAATGTCACCGAGCACATCCTCCCTATCTTTCGGGTCTTTTTCAAGTTCCGGCAAAATATCATTATCTAAATCCTCGTAGAATTTCAAAAATGCTGGATGTTCAACGATAGACAAAAGATCAATAAAACTGTTCGGCTCTCTTTTCTCATATAACAGTCTGCGGATATTTTCTTTTTTGAATTCTGCAAACTCCGGCTCTCGCCACATCAAACGCAAGCCGCGCCCGATCGTTTGCTCAAGCAAAATCGGCGCCGAACTCGCGCGAAGAGGCACAATAACGCAAACATTATTTACGTCAAAACCCTCTCGGAGCATCAAAACCGACACAATCACTTTCGGATTTTTACTTTTGTCTATATTGAAAAGTTTTTGTTTGAGAATTCTCCACTCGTCCTCGGGAATCTCGCCTTTTTTGTTTGAATCTATCCTTATAACCTCCCCGTCTTGCAATCCCTCTTGCTTCAAGAAATCCACGACGAGCGGAGAGACCTCGGTGTTTTCGCACATCACAAGCATTTTCGGATACTTATCCGAAACACCGTTTTTATCTTTGGTAAACTTCACAAATTGTTCTTCCAAAATTTTCAAACGGCCCAATCCCGCCCGCAACATTAGTATCTGCCCATCCGAAAGCGCCACAACTTTGTTGTTCTCTTTTTTTGCGGAGTAATCAATCTCAATGTTCGTAAATTCTTTTCTTTTGTCTATGGCGATCGTTTTCACATAGCCGCCGCGAATAGCGGTTTTCAAGTCAAAATTGACAATAGTGTGCGGAAAATAATGCTTCAACCGCTTCGGCCCGCTTCCTGTTACATCGTAAGGTGTCGCCGAAAAATCAATTTGCGGAGTGGGGTGGGGCTAATTCTGCTTGAGGGGCTTCTGGCTCGGGTGTAATTTCAGGTTGGGCCGTTTCAGGGCTTGGAGTGGTAGTTTCTGGTTCAGCTTGTGGTTGTGTTTGATCGTCAGGCATAAGTTAAGTATAGCAAATGAAAATCTTTTTCCATTCCCGTGCATCAAAACATTTCACTCAAATAGAATTTGAATCGAATATTTTAAGTAACCGGAACAAACAGCTATTTAAGAACCGCCAGGAGATTTTCTAGTGCTGATTTTTCGCTTTGCATATTTGGACTTACCGAACGAAGTTCTCGCAGAACAGTATCGATCTTACCGTCTATGTTCGTCCAAGCTGACTGATTTTTCGGTTTCAATCTGGCTTGCGCGTTGTCCCATTCATATTCCAAATCTCCGATGCGAGTCGTGGCGCCGGACTGATTGCCGGCATTTAACAAATCAAGCGTGTCTTGAGTAATGATGCGAAACGCGGATAAATCACCGAGCGGAGAAGTCGGTTGCGACAATGAACCGGCAGTACCGGAGACAATATTTGATCCCGGACTTGGCGCCGGAGCTTGCAAGGCAGATTGCCTAATACGATAACCGGCTATTCCGGCTATAAGCAGCAAAGCGACAACAATCGCCGTTTGCCAAAGACCGCTTCTGTCCGTATCCTCCCTGATTTCTTCTCTGACTTCTTCTTTCGGTTCTTTTTCAATAACATCTTTTTTGGTAATTGAAAGGTAAGCGACAATTCCCAAGATGCCGCCGACAAAAATGAAGCTGGTAATAGTTGCGCCGAGTCCCAGCCCGCCATATTTATGAGGCTGGGAAAGAAAATCGCCGATCGAAGCGCCGAGCGGTCTCGTCAGAATGTAGATTAGCCAAAATGACAAAACGTGGTTCATTTTTAATTTCCAACCGAGCGCGAAAAGTGCAATCAAGCCGGCAATAATGAAACCGGTCGTGGCATAACCAAGCGCCAACCCTTCGGCCATCAAATCTCCAGCCGCAGTACCCAACGCAAAAGTAAATAGGATGGCCAACCAGTAAAATGACTCGCGCCGAGTCGTGAAGACCGAGTGGATTGATAAAGTTTTCTCAAAGTAGTACCAGATCAAAAAGGTGCCGGCCAAAAGAATACTAAAAACAATAGTGCTAATTTCAAGCGGAACGCCGAGT
>JAKAHN010000072.1 GCA_021814895.1 bacterium | reverse complement strand
AGAGTCTTTTTGTATGCAAGTGTTTGTTGATCGGTAAACATAGATTTTAAGGTTCTTTATGTTTAAAATTATAACATTAAAAAGGCAGGGGGGAGTAGAATGTTCGGTGGGTAGGTAAAATATATATATTAAAAGTTTAAAAAAAGATGCCCGAAATGTGTAAAAAAATGTGGATAAATGAAAACGGGCGAAGAAAAAACCCTGAAGTGACGAAAAAGGGGTGATTATTTAAACTATTAAAAACTAATTACCGCTATTTTTATTACCCGAGAAAAAAACATTCAAAACCTCCCGAGTTTTTACACCTAAAATGCCCTTTTCATCAAAAATGCCATTGTTCGCCTGGAACATAAACAGCGCCTCTTCAGTACAATAACCAAAAACCCCCGTAATGGGACATTCATTTTTTGTTTTACCCATAGGCGGATAAAACTCTTCTTTTTTTAAAGCTAATTGTAAAGCCAAAATGTCGTTCTCTGGATTATTGGATTTACTTAAATTTTTCTGCCAGATATGTGGCAAAAGTGTTGTGTCCGACAAAATGCCTGATGTATTACTTGCTTTAAAAAAATTTTGAATACCGAGAAAAGTTTGATAAGCATACTCATTTATAACAGCGTCCTTAACGTCAGGATTTTTAAATTGTGGTTCGTAAATATACCCATACTCAACCAAAATACTTACAGGGTCAACGGTATTATAACTACCGATAGCAATTAAATCCTGATCTTCAACAACCCCGACAGATTCAGCAGGTATATCGCTAACGGCAAAATATTTCGACAACTGATTAAATATTGAACCGGCAAATGTTTTACTGGCCTTAGAGTTTGAATACTGCCTCTCTGGAACATAAATAACAAAACCGTAATAATCCCCAGTTAAATTTAAACGCCGAGTACCGTAATCATTAAAGTGAACATTGATCACGATATCAAAATTCTGTTCATCAGCCCATTTATTTATTCCGTACAATCTGGTCGCCACACTATCAGGCACAGTTTGATGCGCAGGATTGGTTATCTTTCTAACACTACCGTCAGCAATTAATTCCAACATTTCATCTTTTTTCCCTTTTTCCCAAAGATTAATGCTATCCCAAGAATCAGAAAAATATTTCTCCAGTTCGGGCAACCACTTTTTATTATCTCTTGAGACAGTAACGTCGTAATGGGGGTCGGTCTTTAAAAACCTTGCCAGATCATCAGCCAAGTCAACATTTATATACCTCTCTTTTACAAAACCGAATTCTGCCCCGCCATAATCTGGTTCGTGACCGGGGACAATAAGAATTTTAATCTTTGGTCTATCTTGCCCATATACTACTGGCGAAATGACATTTTGGTGATCTAAATAATTATTATATTTATCAATAAGTCCTGAAACGGTAATGCTATCTACAAAAAAAGTTCCGGCAATATTACGCAAAGCATTATTTATAATTTGACTTGGAATAAAATATGCGACACCGATAAACAAAGCGCCTATAATTAAAGATACTGCTGTTATTTTTAAAAAAAATCTTATTTTCAAATTGAGCTTTTTATGATTATATACACTAGTATATGCCAGAATTGCCTGAAGTAGAAACAACCGTCCGTTCATTAAATCGCGTCGTAAAAGGACTGCGAATTACAGATGTATGGTCAAATTATAATTCTGCCTTCCATAAAGGCAAAAAAAACATAAAAGATGTTTCGTATTTTGCGTTCTTCAAAAAACAAATTGTTGGTAAAAAAATTTTGAACGTCGAACGTCGAGCAAAAAACATAATTATAAATTTAAGCGGTAATATTTCCGTCCTGGTTCATATGAAAATGACCGGGCATTTCCTTTTTGGCGATTACACGAAAAAAGTATTTAAAAGTGGAAAGTTAAAAGTGGAAAGTTGGGAACCAAAAAATAAAACCGGTCCGTTGAACGACCCGATGAACAGGTTTATTAGAATGGTTTGGACGCTTTCAAACGGCAAACACCTGGCTTTTTCGGATTTGCGTCGTTTTGCTAAAATACACCTATTGGACGCCCACGAAAAATATTCAGATAAGTATATAAAAGAGCTCGGTCCGGAACCGCTTGATAAAAACTTCACATTTGAACAATTCAAAAAACGCCTTACGCAAAAACCGTTCGGCAGAATAAAAAACGTTTTGATTGACCAAACAATTTTATCAGGCATAGGAAATATTTATTCTGATGAAATCCTATGGGTTTCTGGGATTCATCCGCTTTCCTCCCCGACCAGAATTCCGAGCGAAAAACTTAAAAAAGTCTATAAGGAAATGGGAAGGATTCTGAATAAAGCGATAAAAATTGGCGGTGATTCGGCTTCGGATTTCCGCGGGATTGACGGCCGACCGGGCGGTTACCAAAATTTTCATCAAGCTTACAGACAAACCGGTAAAAAGTGTCGGAAGAGAAACTGTGCCGGCATTATTACACGATTAAAAATTGGCGGTCGGAGCGCCCATTTCTGCCCGATTCATCAGATAAAATATTAAAAATATTACTGGCAATATCTACCTTCTGTGGTAGTATTATTATGTAAGCTGAAATTAAAAACAAAATATAATATTTATTGTTTTTTGTTTTCTATTGTAATTTTACATTTTGATATTTACACTTTAAATTTGAAACATGGACGCAAAACAAGAACTGACCTGGTTTATCATAATATTAGTCGCCGTAGGTCTTATTTGGATTGCCTCTGGCGGTTTAAATAGCCCGACAAAAAATAGTCCTGTTATAGAAGCCGTTCCCAACAACTCAGCATCTTCAACCGCAGAAGGTGGCGGGTGGCTTAGTTTTTTCTTCCCCTGGTCAATTAACAACAATAAAATAAACTCGAATCTTACTCCAACCGGTGGCACTATTTCTCACGGAAAAATTACATCGGGTTCAGTTAGCGGATCTGTAAACAACCCGGAAAGCAATTCCGCTTATGGAAACACTTATTACGGCGCTGACAACCCGCCAGGTCCGGCCATTGAAGCGCCGGATACACTCAAAATCAGAACTATTCGTTATTCTTATGACCAGCAAGGTCTTTCAGACGGTGAATATATACAAATCGAAGCGCCGAGCACAAACAAAAACAAAATGCTTTTGACTGGAATGCTTTTAAAAAGCCGAATGACCGGCAATCAAGCTGATATCGGCGAAGGAGTAAATCTGTATTACATAAACAGTGTAAATCAAAAATCTCCAATTTTTTTGTCCCCGGGACAAACTGCTTATGTAATTACCGGCCGTTCGCCTCTTGGTTATTCATTCAGGCTTAATAAATGTATTGGTTATATGAATAGCTATTACCAAAATTTTATAGTGAATTTTTCAACAAATTGCCCTAGAGTTATAAGTTACCCGTTACCAGCACGGCCAAACGCCCTTAATGACACCTGTTTAGATTTTTTAAAGACAATCAGCTCTTGCCGATCAAAAATAAATTTTTCCGCAAATCTAACTCCGGAATGCAAAACCTTTGTTACCGACAGAGCGAGTTATCCTCGTTGTGTGGCTGATTTTAGCAATGACGCCGATTTCCTTGAAGATGAATGGAGGGTCTATTTAGGCAGAGACGCTTCGCTTTGGAAAAGTCAGCGCGAAATTGTTGACCTAATTGACCAGCAAGGAAATGTGGTCGGCACGTATACATACTAAACAACTTATAATAAATCACTGGTTAACGAGTAACCGAGAATTTTTTTCTTTTTATCGTTCAAAGTTATTAAGTTATTAGTTGCATATTGCAAATAATATCACCCCCACCGCAACGCTCACGTTCAAAGATTCTTTCTTGCCAAACATCGGTATTTCAATAATCTCATCGCATTTTTTCAAAACGTCCAAGGCAACTCCATCCACTTCGGCGCCAAAAATAAAAGCTGTATCCTCGCGAACAACATAATCTTTGAAGCTCATTGTGTTGACCGCTTGTTCTACGGCCACTACCTTTACCCCCGCCCTTTTTAATTCGGCGATAGCCTGTTCGGTCTTCTTTTTGTATTCGCAAGCCACATTCTCCTCGGCGCCCAGAGCCACTTTTTGAAAAGCTGCCCTTTTACGGCCAAATCGGTCAAACGGCGACGGCGTAACTCCGCAAAGAAAAATTTTTGAAACACCAGCGCAATCAGCCGTGCGGAAAATTGACCCCACGTTGTGGATACTGCGAACATTGTCCAAGACAACATAAATTTTGTGTTTTCCCGGCATTTGCATATTATCAATTAACTCGGAAGACTTTTCAAACTTTATTCTCCCATCGTAAGATGAGCCTCAAATGATTTTAGCATTTTTTAGCATTTTTTGATGGCGGCGAATAATTTTTGTTTAGCATCTGACATGATTTTGGCAAATTCGATGTGGCTGTGTTTGGTCATTTTTTCCTTGAGAATTTCGACAGTCATATCCCTTTTGAGGTAATTCTCAACATTCGGAATCGACAGAAGCTTTTGACACGGCGTCATTGTCTCCTCGTAGATCTTTTTCTTCTTACCGTCATCGCTCATGATCGTCGTCGGATACGCA
>JAKAHN010000071.1 GCA_021814895.1 bacterium | reverse complement strand
TACCCTCATGTAACCTTAAAATAAAAAAATACTCCTGGAATTTTCCAGAGCTTTCATATCGCCAGAGAATATATCCGGTGTGGTGAGAAATAGGGCGATAATTAAAGCGATTTTATAATTTTTGTTAATTTTTCCTGAACCTGTTCGGCGATAGAAATAAGTTTGCTATTGCCGATCTGCGTCATCATCACTGTCGGTTTGATAGCCGCGACGATTACCACCTCGTCGTCTTGATAAACAATAATATTACACGGCAACATTAAGCCTATTTCTTTTTCGATTGATAATGCCTGGTAAGCAAACGGTGGGTTGCAGACACCTAAAATTGTGTATGGCCTTATTTGAACATGTAGTTTGTTGGCCATAGTTTTGGTCACGTCAATCTCGCTCAACACACCAAAACCTTCTTTAGGCAATTCCTGCTTTATCTTATCTAAAGTTTCACCAAATGGCATCGGTGATTTTTTATGATAACTATACTCCATATCATTTATCTTAAAGCTTCTTCTATTTCTTTTCTTAGCATTTCTTTGGGACGAAAACCAACAAAATCATGAGCGACTTTACCGTTAATAAAAAGCTTCATATTTGGTATGCTGGCAATTTGATATTGAATAGCCAGAGGAGCATTGGTTGGAACTTCTGTATCCAATTTTGCGATTTTAACTTTATCTTTTAATTCTTCGGCCAGGATGTCTAAAATTGGGGCCATCATGCGGCAAGGCCCACACCAAGGAGCCCAGAAGTCAACTAACACTGGGATGTCCGATTTGAGAACTTCCGCGTCAAATGTTTCGTGTGTAAGATTGAGCGCCTGTGACATATTATTGGTGCTTACAAATTAAATGTTTTAAATCATTTATAAAAGCATCCTTGGCCACCTGATAGCAGACACGTTTTCCCTGTCGCACAGCGGAAACAATTCCCGCTCTGGAGAGGATTTTAAGATGGTGCGAGACGATAGCAATACTGAGTCCGAGTTGTTGAGCCACTTCACTGACGCACTGATCCTTACCATTAAATAGAGTGCATAAAATTTTTAAACGGTTAGGGTCGCCGACGGTGAGAAATCGGTGTGCTAGAACCCGCAAGTGTTGGTTTCGATGTATCTGTATAACTTTAGGCATACATATCATTCAAATGAACGTTTGAATGATATAACACAACAACTCAACCGTCAAGCCGAGCTGTGGATAGGTAGTGTGAACTCTGAGATGCACTAAATAAAAATAATCCCGCTTAAATGGCGGGATTATTTTTGTAGACTAACTCGGTCTAGAACCTCTACGGGTCAGGCCGTTGAGGGCTTCTTTGGAAGTCGCTTCCTCTTCTGTAATATCCCTCTCGGTCGAGGTCATTTATTGATAAATAAAAACGAGACAAATGAGACACTACAACGATCACTTGTGAGATACCTCGTTATTTTATTATCACCACACCCGACCCCTTCGTTAGCTTCTTAAAGAGGATATATTTTTTGCCGCTCTTAATGCGCACAAAACCATTATCAACAATCTCCGCGGTCGGTATTTTTTCAACGCCGCCGTGTTTATCGCGTAGCTGTTCTCCTTGCTTGAGAAGTGATTGCTCTTCCTCCCATACTTCTCTGTCTTTTCTATTAAAATTAACATCAAACTTCTTGCCGCCAATAGAAAACTCGGTAATAATACGTCGCGAATTTTTAACTCTTGTGTCCGTCTTAGCGAACTTCAACCCTTCGCGCTTCTCTTTACCCATTTGTTCACTAATGTCCTCAGCCGTGAGAGATTGATCAATATTTGCGACCTTTTCTAGAGTAATTATCTGCGAACGATATCGATCACCAACCTCTATATCACCAGAATAACTGTCTACCACTTTAAACCCAAGAACACCTACTGCCTTTTTAAACTCCTCAAAATCTTTTAGTTCCAAACTGTAGATAAGGTTAAGCACTACCTTGCCGCCGGTTTTAAGAGTTCGATTTATTTCGCTAAGAACTTGTAAACGCTCTAACTTGCCTTTGCTAGGGACATAACCTGTGTAATGCAGGGAAAGAGATAAGTTGGCATAATCAAATGATTCGTCGGCAAAGGGTAGCTTTGTAATGCTGCCAACAACCGCCTGAGCGCCCTCGCGACCGACAAAATGTTCTTTGTTAATATCGAGGCTAAAAATTCTTTCCTGGTATTCATCGCCAATTAGTTGCTTTAACATTTCCGGGCCAGAGGCCAAATCAAGCATGCGAAGCGACTTTGTATCTTGCCCCTGCTCGTGAACGAGCTCGTTAATAACCGTTCCGGCGACGCGGTTTGCGTTTGCCTGGTAGCTTCTGTTACCCAAATCGACATACCCCTTGGCGTAATCTTTGCCATACCTTTTTAAAAATTTGCTAAAATTTTCCTCGCCAATTTCTTTAACATAGCTAAACATCTTCATCATTTTATCCCACGAAGAAAAAAAGTATTCCGCAAGTTCAGGGTTGACTGATAAATCCGGATCTTTACTTTTTTCGTCGTGCTCTACAACATCTTGATCTAACTCAGTTAAGGGGACACCACGTAATAATTTTTCAACTGCAATATATTTTCTTAAAATATACTCGTGTATTCCTTCCTCAATAGTCCCTTGGGCAATTAGGGTGTCACTCGTTAAATCGTTTTCGAGTCCTGGGCGATATACCCGGCCAAGTTCTTGGCGCCTTTGGTATTCGGTCCACGGTTCATTATAAAAAAATACCCGATCGGCCGAAGAAAAATTAACACCGACATCGGCGGTTTGGCCGCTGATTATTATCAACATCCTCTCGGTAGAATTATTAACCTCATCTTGAATCTCGGCGCGTTCGGCCTGATCAATTTCTCCATGTATTACTCTGACTTCGACATCTTTTGGGAGTACAAGTTTTTCGATCATCTTTGTATCGCCGCGGATAACGCCCTCAACATAATCGTTGATGAACATCACTACCTTACTGCTTTCTTCAAAAGCTTTTTCGAGTGCGCCAGCCGCGGCTTCAATCTTAGCGCCGCCGATACCTGGCGTAGCATCTATTAATTCTGGATTTAACAAAAATTGACGCAAAATTCTCATTTTTTCGGTTGGCGTCAGTTCATCATCCTCAAGCAACACTTCATATACATCTTTTTCGATTCGGCTTAATTCTACATTAATAGTTTCGGCCGTTAATTTAGGCATCTCTACACCTTCTTCAAGATCCTTCATTTGCATGCGTGGAATTAGCAAACTGCGCAGGTCAATAATATCGCCACGAACAATTTGCTGGACTAATTCTCGATTATCCATAGCTGAAAATTTATTCGGATACAACAGTTTTAAAATCAGAGCCAAATCACCAATCTTATTTGGTACAGGCGTGCCCGAAAGCAGCGCTAAATATTTATCATCACCCTCAACTTTACCGGCAAGACGCAGGAGCTCTGGCGCACGCGCGCCTTCAACGCTTTTGAGCTTATGTACTTCGTCGACAATAAGCATGCCGTAATCAATATTCATGAGTGCCTCAGTATACCTCTCTTCGCTTAATCTTTCCTGGGAAATAATAATATAATCGTAATCGTCTGCCGTCACTCCTTCAAGCGCATCTGAACTTTCAACGCGCAGCACTCTTGGTGGCTGTCCTTTTTTATAATAGCCGCCTTTTTTTGGCTCTTCATAATTTTCTTCCGATAGATATTGTTGCCAGGTATCAAGCACGTTGCTTGGTGCAATCACAACCGCGCATTTTATGTCAAGTTGTTCTTTAGCCATTATAACGGACGCACTTTTACCCAAGCCCATTTCGTCAGCAATCAACAAACGTTTTTTGTCCGAAAGCTCTTTCATGTTAATGCGTTGGTTGATATCAGGAAATTCGCGATCTTCACTTAAGGCGTCAACAAAGCCGTCTGGCTTCCGAAAATCTTTTAAAACAGAGTCATAATACAAAATTACCTTTTCAATAATATCATCAAGATTTTTGTTTTGTAGGTGGGCTAACGCCTCCGTAATGTGATCAAGATAGCCGTAAATAATTTCGTTACTGTTTTGTTGGCCGGAACGACGCTGTTCAAAATAATAACGAAGGCAATTATCTTTAAGGGTTTCGTACAAACCTTCTTGGAATGTGAGCTCGGAGAGAGTATCTACGGCTACTTCAACATCGCCAAATGAAAAAGGTGCCCGAGTAATTAGGTAATCACCAAGATATTCGGCGATAACCCCTTTAACATATTGAACTGGCAAAGTTTTATAGTCAGGTCTGAATTTGTACAACAAATCTAGGCAACGAGAAGCGCCGATTACATTCACCAATGATCGGAATTTCGTCGCGTTAGGCGTTAACTCGCCAGCGACTTCACTAGCAAATTTTTCAAGGTTTCTTTTTAAATTTAGCTCCCTTTCAGCATTTTCCTTTTTATCAATTCTTTCTTTTAGATCTTCTTTAATTTTTTTAATCAATTCGGGCGAAAAGGACAACATAATTTTTGCCGTAGGCTTTGGCGGATTTTGTACAAGTAGTGTATGAAAAATACATCTTAATTAATTCTTTGTTTTTTGATTTA
>JAKAHN010000070.1 GCA_021814895.1 bacterium | reverse complement strand
ATTTCATCTCGCCAATATTTAACCACTTCCTCGGCAATCTTTTTTCTCTCGTCTTGATTTCGCTTTTTGTATTCCGTGTTTTCTTTAAGCAAGGATTCCACCTGTATTTTAAGCAAGGCATTTTCCGACTCCGATTCAATGAGTCTGATATTTAATTCCTTGATTGTATTATGGGCGACAGCGAGTGGATCAAGTCCGGCGTTAGCAAAAGCGTGCTCAACAGCTCTTTTAGTAGCATTAATAGAAAACCTCATCGTGGTGCTAAAACTCACGGTTTTTCTGATATTGAATTTGTATTTTGTAGTCTTAGCGACCTTTTTCATTTTCATAGTCATTTTTGTTTGCCCATTCACTATTATTTGCCAATATTTAGTGAATGAGACCCATTTTAAGCCCTCCATTCACTAATCTTTAAATACTTGCGAGTATAATTGCCCCTAGCTTGGTCTTTATCTGATTATTAGAGCTTGCATCTAAATACATTATAGCATATAATATAAACTATACATAACACTTTTTGTAATGTTCTAAATTTAAGGAAAACTATGGCCAAAATAGATATAATGAATTCAATACTTCGATCAAAGCAAACAGTTTTTACTTTTAAGGAGGTGAACCTGCTTACTGATGGTAAAACTAGTCCCGCTTTGATATATCGACGAATAAGCTATTACATCAAAAAAGGCGCTCTTATCTCCCTCCGCCGTGGTGTTTATGCTAAAGATAAAAATTACGACAAGTTTGAGTTGGGAAATAAAATCTTTACCCCGTCTTATATAAGTTTTGAAACTGTGCTTGCTAAGGCAGGTGTGGTTTTTCAATTTTACGGACAAATTTTTGTCGCTACATATTTAACACGAGAGGTTAAAATTGGTGATCAACTTTACTCTTATAAAAAAATAAAGAATCAAGTACTGGAACGAACAGGCCACCCCACGGGGATTGAACATCGCGGTTCGTATTCTATCGCTACTCCCGAACGTGCCTTTTTAGATGTTGTTTATCTTTCTAAAGATTATCATTTTGATAACTTGTCGGCTTTGAATTGGGAAAAGGTTTTTGAAATTTTACCAATTTACGAAAATAAACAAATGGAGGAAAGGGTTAAAAAGTATTACGAGTATTATCGGGAAAACCGGTAGCCACCAAAATATAATTATGACTATGATATGAAAATTACAGACCACCAAGCAAAATATTTCGCCTACGAATTAACAAAGCGTTGTGCTTCGGATAGTTTGGAAAAACTATCGTCTACACTTTCTAACGCTCAAGTTGATCTCAACCCTCACCAGATTGAGGCGGCACTTTTTGCTTTTCGCTCACCACTTTCTAAGGGTGCAATATTGGCTGATGAAGTTGGCCTTGGAAAAACTATTGAGGCCGGACTAGTGCTCTCGCAAAAATGGGCAGAAAGGAAAAGAAAGATTTTATTGATCGTGCCGTCGAGTTTACGCAAGCAGTGGAATTCTGAACTTCAAGAAAAATTCTTTTTACCCTCCATTATTTTAGAAACAAAATCTTTTAATCAATATATCAACGCTGGCAATTTAAACCCTTTTGAACAAGAAAATACTATAATCATCTGCTCATACCATTTTGCTCGAGCAAAAGCCCCTTATATTAAAAAAGTTAAATGGGATTTGACGGTAATCGATGAAGCTCATCGCCTCCGCAATGTTTATAAAACCAGCAATAAAATTGCTAGAGATATTAAAGAAGCACTGTCCGAATCTCCCAAGATTCTCCTCACCGCAACACCGCTCCAAAATTCACTCTTAGAGCTTTATGGTCTTGTCAGTATTATTGACGACCATGTTTTTGGCGATTTAACCAGCTTTAAAGTTAACTATGCCCGACTTTCTCGTGAGCAAGATGTTTACGAGGGCGAGCTTGGTATGGTTGAACCTCGTCAAGAAATGTTTACTGATCTGAGAAATAGATTGAAGCCGGTTTGTATCCGCACGCTCCGCAGACAAGTTTTGGAATATATAAAATACACCAAGCGTATTCCTCTCACGCAAAACTATATTCCGACTGAACAGGAAATTGAATTATATAACGGCATGTCCGGTTATTTGCAAAGGCCGAAGCTTTTCGCTTTGCCAAATAGCCAAAGACAACTTATAACTTTGATACTTCGCAAATTACTCGCCTCATCGTCTTTTGCAATCGCCAGCACACTTGATGGTTTGGTTTTTAAACTCGGCAAGCTTACTGAAAAAGCGGAAAAGCAAAAGGCTGTAGAGGAAATTAGCGTGGAAGGTCTTGATCAAAACTTTGAAGGCTTTGAGGAGATATCTGACGAATGGATTGATGACGAAGAAGATGACAGCGACGATAAGGATACTAAAGATAAAAAAGTAAAATATACTGACGAAGATATTGAGCTAATGAAGCAGGAAAAAATTGATTTAGAACACTTTCGCGATTTGGCAAAAAGTATTTGGAAAAACTCCAAAGGAGATGCTTTGCTGACGGCCATTAAACAAGGCTTTAAGATGACAGAGGAACTGGGAGCCAAGAAAAAAGCCATCATCTTTACTGAATCCACGATTACTCAAAACTATCTTTTGGATTTACTTTCTAAAGACGGATATCAAGACAAGATCGTATTATTCAACGGCTCAAATAATGACGAAAAATCAAAACAAGTATATTCCGCTTGGTTAAAAGCCAATAAAGATACGGATAAAATTACCGGTTCAAAAACAGCCGATATGCGTGCGGCCTTGGTTGAATATTTCCGAGATGAGGCCGAAATTATGATCGCTACCGAAGCGGCGGCTGAAGGCGTAAACTTGCAATTTTGTTCTCTTTTGATTAATTATGATCTCCCCTGGAATCCACAGCGTATTGAACAGCGTATTGGCCGTTGTCATCGTTACGGACAAAAGCATGACGTAGTGGTTATTAACTTTGTAAACTTAAAAAATGCCGCTGATCAGCGTGTTTATGAGTTGCTAGATCAAAAGTTTAATTTATTTAAAGGTGTCTTTGGGGCGAGCGATGAAGTGCTCGGCAATATAGAATCTGGTGTTGATTTTGAAAAGCGTATTGCCGGTATCTACCAAACTTGTCGAACCGAAGACGAAATCAATGGGGCTTTTGATTCCTTGCAAAAAGAGATGGACACGACTATTCAAAGCAACCTCAAAGACACTCGCCAAAAATTGCTGGAAAACTTTGATGCCGAAGTCCATGAAAAGTTAAAGATGAATCTCAAAGAGAGCGAAACTTATTTGAATACCTATAATCAATGGCTTTGGGATGTTACCAGATTCTATCTCGGTGACAATGCCGATTTCTCTGAGCACGAATATTCTTTCGTACTTAAGAACAATCCCTTTTCGAACGAGCAAATAGACCCAGGACCGTACAAGATTGGCAAAAGTGTAGATGATGCCCACATCTATCGTCCCGCCCATTCATTGGCACAAAGAATTTTAAACGAGGTAAAAACAAAAAACACCGAAGAAGTGGAAATTGTTTTTGATTATTCCAACACACCCGGGATTGTTTCCGTACTCGAACCGCTTGTTGGTAAAGGTGGAATACTTAAGGTTTCTAATTATAAAGTAGAATCTTTTGAGGAAGAAGATATTGTTATTACAACAGCTATTGACGATGCTGGTGAAGTGGTAGATTCGGAAGTGGCTAAAAAACTGTTTTCTATTTCCGCTCAAAAAGCAGATAAGACTGTAATCTCCAAAGAACAAAAAGAAAAATTGGAAGAGCTGGAAAGCGAATCGGTCGGTTTAACCTCCCAGAGAATTGCTGAACGCAACAGTGATTTTTTTGATAACGAAGTAGACAAGCTGGATAAATGGGCCGAGGATATGAAAAAGGCTCTTGAGCTTGATCTCAAGAAGCTCGATGTTGATATTAAAATTTCCAAGACCAATGCCAAGAAAATTCTTAATCTTAATGAAAAACTAAAGGCTCAGCGTGGTATAAAAGATATGGAAAAGAAACGTAACGAGATGCGTAAAAAATTATACGAAGCACAGGATACCGTAGAAGGCCGAAAGGAAAAGCTTATTGAGCAAGTCGAATCTCAATTGAAACAAAAATCAAAACTTGAGTCGCTGTTCACGATTCGGTGGCGAGTGGTTTGAACCCGTGACAAAATGTCACGCTTTGAATGAAAATTATTAACATCATAAATTAACTTTAAAAAATATGGACGAATTAAAAAATAACAACATAGTTCCTAAAAATTCAGATTTTCTTCTTTATACTACGCCAGAGGGTAATGTAAAAATTGAGGTTTTCTTTCAAAACGAAACTGTTTGGCTAACCCAGCAACTATTGGCCGAGCTTTTTAATACAACTAAGCAGAATGTCAGCCTGCATTTAAAAAATGCCTTTAACGAAGGGGAATTAATTGAAAATTCAGTTGTCAAGGAATTCTTGACGACTGCCTCGGATGGCAAGAAATACAAGATTAAATATTATAATCTCGATGCCATTATCGCTGTCGGCTATAGAGTCAATAGTTATCAGGCTACACAGTTTCGAATATGGGCCACAAAGACATTAAAAGAATTCATAGTCAAAGGTTTTGTCCTCGATGACG